>NZ_VRVC01000137.1:0-12541 GCF_008040005.1 Methylobacterium sp. WL19 | reverse complement strand
TATCCTGACGGGCGGGGCCGGGGCCGATTACATGACGGCCGGCGACGGTGTCGACTGGGCCTATTACAGCGACTCGAGTGCGGGCGTGACCGTGGACATCAGCGCCGGCAAGGTCGCCGGCATCGGCGGCAGCGCCGAGGGCGACGCCCTGGTGGATTTCGAGAACATCCTCGGCTCGGCCTTCGACGACAAGCTCTCCGGCAACGGCTTGGCCAACATCCTCAGCGGCGCCGCCGGGAACGACGCGCTCTACGGCTATGACGGCGACGATACCCTGCTGGGCGGCGCGGGCGCGGACAGGCTCGATGGCGGTGCCGGCTTCGACACCTTGGATTACGGCGCCTCCGCCGCCGGTGTGTCGGTCAACCTCTCCACCGGGGCCGTGAGCGGCGGCGACGCGGCGGGGGATGTCCTCGTCGGGATCGAGCGGGTGGCGGGATCGCGCTTCGCCGATACCCTGGTCGGGACGCTCGGGGTCGATCTCCTCGACGGGCGGGCCGGGGCCGACAGCCTGCAGGGGCTCGGCGGCGACGATGTGTATGTCGTCGACGACAGCGGCGATCTCGTCTTCGAGGTCGCGGGGGGCGGGGCCGATACGGTGCTCGCCGCCGTGAGCTACCGGCTCGCCGCCGGCCAATCCATCGAGACCCTGCGGACCATCCTCGATACCGGCACCATCGCCATCGACCTCACCGGCAACGCGTTCGTCAACAAGCTGGTGGGCAATGACGGGGCCAATGTCCTCGATGGCGGGGCGGGCGCCGATACCCTCTATGGGCGGGCCGGCAACGACATCTTCATCGTCTCGGCGGCGACCGACAAGGTGTTCGAATCCGCCGGCGACGGCGTCGATACGGTGAGGGCCGCCGTGAGCTATGCGCTGGCCGCCGGCCAATCCATCGAGACCTTGCGGACGATCCTCGACACCTCCACAACCGCCATCGACCTCACCGGCAACGACCTCGTCAACAAGCTGGTGGGCAATGACGGGGCCAACCTCCTCGACGGCGGCGCCGGGGCCGACAGCCTGTACGGGCGGGACGGGGACGACACGTTCATCGTCTCGGCGGCGACCGACAAGGTCTTCGAGGCGCTCGGCGACGGGATCGACACGGTGAGGGCCGCCGTCAGCTACGCGCTGGCCGCCGGCCAGTCCATCGAGACCCTGCGGACGATCCTCGACACCGCCACAACCGCCATCGACCTCACCGGCAACGAACTCGTCAACAAGCTCGTGGGCAATGACGGGGCCAACGTCCTCGACGGCGGCGCCGGGGCCGACAGCCTGTACGGGCGGGACGGGGACGACACGTTCATCGTCTCGGCGGCGACCGACAAAGTGTTCGAAGCGCTCAACGACGGTGCCGACACGGTGAAGGCTGCGGTCGATTATGGGCTGGCCGCGGGTCAATCCATCGAGACCTTGCGGACGGCGCGGGATACCGGCACCGCCGCCATCGACCTGACGGGCAACGAGTTCGCCAACAAGATCCTCGGAAACGACGGGCTCAACATCCTGTCCGGCGGCGATGGGGCCGATCTGCTCTATGGCAGAGGAGGTGCCGACACCTTCGTCTTCGACCGGCTCGGCGACAGTACCGTGTCCGGCGCCGGTCGGGACACGCTCAAGGATTTCAGCACGTCCCAGGGGGACCGGATCGACCTTCACTTCATCGATGCGGTCGCCGGCGGCGTGGTGAACCAGGCCTTCCGCTTCATCGAGGACGACGCGTTCACGATGAGGGCGGGCGAGCTTCGCTCCATCGTCTCAGGGGGGAGTACCCTGGTGAGCGGCGATGTGAATGGCGATGCGAAGGCCGATTTCGCCCTGCTCCTGAGCGGCACCTTTGCCCTCCAGACGGCGGATTTCATCCTGTAGTGTCGGCCTGACGAGCCCTTGCAAGATGCGTGATGCATCGAGAAAACGGCCTATGATTCGTGTGACCGGAAGGATGTCGATGAGAGGTTTTTCCTCGTCGCGATGTTTCGGAGGGCTGGCATGGCGAACCATTACTGCCTGGACCCTTTGGATCCCCATGAGGGATCGGAAGTGTTCGTGGTTTTCGAAGGCCGATACCCCAATATTCGCCTTCTGTCGGTCATCAACCGGAATCGCGATGACATTCTCTCCGATCTGGTGGAGGAGCAGAGGCGCGACCTGATCCGCGAGATCGGGGCCTTCTATCGCCCGCCGCTGATCGCCAGGACGGCGACGGCGTAGCGCCCCGAGTGCTGTCCCGACCCGATGCGTCGGTCGACACGATGCCCCGTTCGCGCCGCAAGGCCCGAGCCCGGGGAAGCGCTGGCGTGCCGATGCGAACCCGGTTAGCTTCCTCTTCTGGACCTTGCCGCTACGATCGGCACACATCTCGCGGGATGCGCAGCCCTGCCCTCCTCCCCCTTGTGGGGAGGAGTTGGAGGTGGGGGTGGTTGGGCGACCCTCAGCTTGCGGAGGCTGGCGGAGCCACCCCCACTCCCAACCTCTCCCCACAGGGGGGAGAGGGACGCGCTCTGCCTGGATGTGTGAACCCAGTGGCCCCACCGGGAGAGTGGAGACCGAATGCGCGTCATCGACCGTATCGTGGGCAGCAGGCTCGATCCCGAGATCGCACACCGCCTGCATCATCTCGATCACCACCATGCCGTCGACATCCTGGCCATCGACAGCGCCGACATGGCCCGGCGGCGTTTGCGGGCGACGACACAGGGCGGCGAGGACATCGCCATCGCCCTGCCCCGCGAGGAAACCCTGTTCGACGGTGCCGTCCTGATCCTCGACACGGACCGCGCCCTGGTGGTGCGGGTCGGGGCGGAACGCTGGCTTCGGCTGGCGCCTGCGGACAAGGCCGCCGCCCTCGAACTCGGCTACCACGCGGGCAACCTGCATTGGCGCGTGCGCTTCGACGGCGAAGACCTGCTCGTGGCCCTCGAAGGCCCGCCGGAGGATTATCTGGCGCGGCTCGGCGATCTGACGGCGTCCGGCCGCGTCGCCCATGGCGTCGACGGGCGGACGGAAGCTGCCTGATGCTACAGCGGCTCATCGCCCTCCAGCAGGCGGATTCGGCCTTTCCCAGCGGCAGCTTCGCCTTCTCGAACGGGATCGAGGGGCTCGCGGCGCTCCCGGACGGTCTCGGCGGGGCGGAACTCGGCCATGCGGTCGAGGTCATCCTGCGTCATCGCTGGGCCGGCAGCGACCGGGTCGCCCTGGTTCTGGCCCATCGCGCGCAAGGGGATCTCGCCCGCCTCGCCCGGATCGACGCCGCCGTGGAGGCGGCCTGCCTGGCGGAACCGATGCGTACGGGCAGCCGACGCAACGGCGGGGCGCTGCTCGCCGCCCATACCCGCATCGGGACGCCGGGAGCCGAAGGCTTGCGCATGGCGGTGCGCGACGGCCCGCTTCTCGGCCACCTTGCGGTGATGCAGGGCGCCCTGTGGCGCTCCCTCGGCCTCGACGAGACCACGGTCACCGAGATCGCCGGCTACCAATGTGCGGCGGCCCTCGTCACCGCCGCCGTGAGGCTCGGGCGGGTCGGCGCCATCGAGGCGCAGCGCATCCTCTCCGCCCTGATGCCGGTGCTGGCGGAGATCGCGGCCCGGCCTGTGCAAGGGGGCGAAGAGGACGACACCGACCACGCCGACATCATGCTCGTCGCCTTCACGCCGCTCATCGAGATCGCCACCATGCGTCACGCCCGCGCCGATCTGCGCCTGTTCGCGAATTGAAACCGCCGCCGGACGGTGAAACCCGGTTCCGGGAACGGACGAGGCCGTAGGGACCACCAATGCTGCTGACACCGACCGAACTCGAACGGCTGACCATCTTCACGGCGGCGGAACTGGCGCGAAAGCGCCGCGCGCGCGGCCTCAAGCTCAACTACCCGGAGGCCGTCGCCATCATCTCCGACGAGATCCTGGAGGGGGCGCGCGACGGGCGCAGCGTCGCCGACCTGATCGGGTGGGGCTCGACCATCCTCACCACCGGGGACGTCATGCCCGGCATCGCCGCCATGCTGCCGATCCTGCAGGTCGAGGGCGTGTTCCCCGACGGGACCAAGCTCGTCACCGTGCACGAGCCGATCCGGCCCGCCGAGGGGGCGCCGGCCGATACGCTGGAGCCCGGCGCGATCCTGCCCGCCGAGGGGGAGATCGAGCTCGCGGCGGGGCGCCCGCGCACCACCATCGAGGTGGTCAATACCGGCGACCGGCCGGTGCAGATCGGATCGCATTACCACTTCTTCGAGGTCAATCGCGCCCTCGATTTCGACCGCGAGGCGGCTCTGGGCCTGCGCCTCGACATCCCGGCCGGCACGGCGGTGCGGTTCGAGCCGGGCCAGCGCAAGACCGTGACCCTCGTGGGATTCGGCGGCGAGCGCCGGCTCACCGGCCTGAACGACCTGACCCGGGGGACGATCGACACGCCGGCGGACCGCGCCGCCGCCCTGGCGCGGGCCAAAGCCGGCGGCTTCAAGGGTGCCTAGAAGTCCGGGCGCGTCAGACCGGACGACGATGAGGAGACCTCATCGTCGTCCGCCCGCGCGACGGCGCGGCGGCGGGCGTCCGCCGAACGCACTGATTCCGGCCATCGGCCGGGATCAGTGCCGCTTGGTATGAAGGATATCATCATGGTGACGATCCCCCGCCGCGACTACGCCGCCCTCTACGGTCCCACCACGGGGGACGGCGTGCGCCTCGCCGACACCTCCCTCGTCGCCGTCGTCGAGAAGGATTACGCCGTCTACGGCGACGAATGCCTGCATGGCGGCGGCAAGACCCTGCGCGACGGGATCGGCATGGCGCCGGGCGTCACCTCGGCCGAGGGCGCCCTCGATTTCCTGCTCTGCAACGTCCTCGTCATCGATCCGGTGCTCGGCATCGTGAAGGGCGATCTCGGCATCCGCCACGGCAAGATCGTCGGCATCGGCAAGGCGGGCAACCCGGCGATCATGGACGGGGTCGATCCCCGGCTCATCGTGTCGGCCGGCACCACGGTGCGCGATTGCGAGGGGCTGATCGCGACGCCGGGCGCCATCGACGTCCACGTGCATTTCGATTCCGCCGCCCTGCCCGATCACGCCATCGCGTCGGGCATCACCACGCTGCTGGGCGGCTCGCTCGGGCCGATCACCGTGGGCATCGATTCCGGGGGGCCGTTCAACACGGGCAAGATGCTCCAGGCGGCCGAGCAGTGGCCGGTGAATTTCGGCTTCCTCGGCCGTGGCAACACCCACGAGCCGGCGGCCCTGAAGGAGCAGTTGGAGACCGGTGTGCTCGGCCTGAAGATCCACGAGGATTGGGGGGCGATGCCCTCGGCCATCGATGCCTGCCTGGGATTCGCCGACGAGCACGACTTCCAGGTCCAGCTCCACACCGACACGCTCAACGAATCCGGCTTCGTCGAGGACACGCTCGCCGCCATCGGCGGCCGGGTGATCCACATGTATCACACGGAAGGGGCCGGCGGCGGGCACGCGCCGGACATCATCCGCGTCGCCGGCCTGCCCCATTGCCTGCCTTCGTCGACGAACCCGACCAATCCCTACACGGTGAACACGTTCGACGAGCACCTCGACATGACGATGGTGTGCCACCACCTCAACCCGGCCCTGCCGGAGGACGTGGCCTTCGCCGAGAGCCGCATCCGCGCCCAGACCATCGCCGCCGAGGACGTGCTGCACGATATCGGCGCGATCTCGATGCTCGGCTCCGACAGCCAGGGCATGGGCCGCATCCACGAGGTGATCTGCCGGACCTGGCAACTCGCCTCCAAGATGAAGGACCAGCGCGGCAGCCTGCCCGAGGACCGGGCCGGTTTCGGCGACAATGCCCGGATCAAGCGCTACATCGCCAAATACACGATCAACGCGGCGCGCACCTTCGGCATCGCCGAGCACATCGGCTCCCTCGAAGAGGGCAAGATGGCCGACATCGTCCTGTGGCGGCCCGCCTTCTTCGGCATCAAGCCGGAACTCGTCATCAAGGGCGGCTTCATCGCCTGGGGCGCCATGGGCGATTCCGCCGCCTCGCTGATGACCTGCGAACCGATGCTGCTGCGCCCGCAATGGGGCGCGTTCGGCCTCGCCAAGCAGGGGCTCTCGGCCTGTTTCGTCCATCCGCTGGCGATCGAGCGGGGCCTGCGCGACGAGCTCGGCCTGCGCAAGGCGCTGCTGCCGGCCCATGGCACCCGGACGCTCAGCAAGGCCGACATGCTCTGGAACGACGCCTGCCCCGATATCCGCGTCGACCCCCAGACCTTCGACGTCTTCGTCGACGGGACCATCGCCACCTGCGAACCGGCCAAGGTCCTCCCCCTCGCCCAACGCTACATGCTGCGCTGATGCCCGACACCGCGATGATCCTCACTCCCTCCCCGTCCCGCGCCAGCGCCGCGCGGATCGGCATCGGCGGACCGGTCGGCTCGGGGAAGACGGCGCTGATCGAGCGTCTGATCCCAGTCCTGGCGGGGCGCGGCGTCGATCTGGCCATCGTCACCAACGACCTCGTCACCAAGGAGGACGCGGAGCGCCTGCGCCGGTCCGGGCTGATCGACCCGGCCCGGGTCTCGGCGGTGGAGGCCGGCGCCTGTCCGCACACGGTGATCCGCGAGGACCCGACCCTCAACATCGCGGCGGGCGATGCCCTGGAGGCGGCCTTTCCTGGCCTCGACCTCCTCATCTTCGAATCCGGCGGCGACAACCTCGCCTCCACCTTCTCCCTCGATCTGGTGGATTGGTGGATCTTCGTCATCGACGTGGCGGGGGGCGACGACATCCCGAGGAAGCGCGGCCCCGGCGTGCTGCGCTGCGACCTTCTCGTGGTGAACAAGACCGACCTCGCCCCCCATGTGGGGATCGACCTCCCCGCCATGCTCGCCGAGGCCACAGCCGTGCGCGGCGGCAAGGCGATGATCGCCACCAATGCCCGCGCGGGCGACGGGATCGACGCCGTGGCGGATGCGATCTGCCGCGCCGTGCTCTTCGCGCCTTGAGTGACGTGGGAGAGGAGGTCCGGGGCGTCTCGCCGGAGGGAGCGGGCCGCTCGCGCCATTCTCAGGCGCGCCTCGTCTTCGTGCGCGGCGGCGGCACCACGGTGCTGTCGCGGCAGGTCGTGCCCTATCCGTTCCACATCACGCGGCCGTTCCGGATGTATCCGGACCATCCCGACATCGCGACGCTGTATCTCCAATCGGCCTCCGGCGGGCTCTACCGCGCCGACCGCCTGGGCCTCGACATCACGGCGAGGCCCGGAAGCCGGGCCCATGTCACGACGCAATCGGCCACCGTCGTGCATGACACCGGCGCCTTCGCGGCACGCCAGGACACGCGTCTGGCCATCGCCGGCGACGCGGGCCTGGCGCTGCATCCCGATCCGATGATCCTGTTTCCCGGCGCGGCGCTCGATCTCGACACCCGCATCGTCGTCGGCCGTGAGGCGCGCGCCATCGTCAGCGAAGGCTTCGCCAGCCACGATCCGAGCGGCATGAGCCGGCCGTTCGCCCGGATTGCCCTGTCCCTGCGGATCGAGACCGAGGATGGACGCATCCTCGTCAACGAGCGCTCGACGCTCGACGGCGCGAGTCTCGCCGGCCCCGCCTCCCCCCTCGGCACGTATGCGGCCTATGGCTCGATGGCGATCCTCGGGGGCGTCGAGGGCCATCCCGACATCGCCGCGCTGCAGGGCGCCGCCGATGCGGTGGGGTGCCTGTGCGGGGCGAGCCCGATGCCGAACGCCGCCGGACTGGCCGTGCGGGTCCTCGCGCCCAGCGGGGGCGCCCTGTCGACGGCGATGGATGCGGTCTTCGCGGTCGCCTTCGAAGCGCTGTTCGGTGTCGCCCCCGCGCGCCGCCGCAAATGACGACGGGTTCATGCCTGCCCAGCAATGATGCAGCGTGCGGTCAATTTGCCCTTTAAGAAACGAATTTTCTTCCCGAAACTGTGTCTCGGTCGAGTTGGAGTGATCCGGCTCCGGAGAACAACCGTGGATGGACAGGAGCGTGTCCTCCACAATGACGAGTAAGGAACGAACCGATGGCGTCAAAAGACGAAGGCACCGCTCATCTTCGGCTTCGGCGCCGGTTGCTGCTCGGCCTGGCCGCCGCACCCTTCGTCGCCGCCACGAGAAGTTCGTCCGTCCTTGCGGCCGATGCCGTGAACACCACGGGCCTCGCCGTCACCGACAGCGAGGTGACCGTCGGCATCCTCCACTCCGTCACCGGCACCATGGCGATCTCCGAGACCGGCGCCACGCAGGCCGAGAAGCTCGCTTTCGATGAGATCAACGCCGCCGGCGGCATCCTCGGCCGCAAGATCAAGGTGATCCAGGAGGACGGCGCCTCCGACTGGCCGACCTTCGCGGAGAAGGCCAAGAAGCTCCTCGTCAACGACCATTGCGCGGCGATCTTCGGCTGCTTCACCTCGGCCTCGCGCAAGGCGGCGCTGCCGGTGATCGAGCAGTATAACGGCCTCCTGTACTACCCGACTTTCTACGAGGGATTGGAGCAGTCCAAGAACGTCATCTATACCGGGCAGGAGGCGACGCAGCAGATCCTCGCCAGTCTCGATTGGGTCAACAAGGAGAAGGGCGGCGATACGTTCTTCTTCATCGGCTCCGATTACATCTGGCCGCGCACCTCGAACAAGATCGCCCGCAAGCATATCGAGAGCGTGCTCAAGGGCAAGGTCGTCGGCGAGGAGTATTTCCCCTTCGGCCACACCCAGTTCAACTCGGTGATCAACAAGATCAAGCTCACCAAGCCGAAGGTGATCTTCGTCACCGTGGTCGGCGGCTCGAACGTGGCGTTCTACAAGCAGCTCAAGGCCTCCGGCATCGACCTGTCGAAACAGATCCTGCTCACCCTCTCCGTCACGGAGGACGAGGTCGAGGGCATCGGCGGCGACAACATCGCGGGCGCCTATTCCTGCATGAAGTACTTCCAGTCCATCGAGAACGAGAACAACAAGGCCTTCGTCACCGCCTTCCACAAGATGTGGGGCGAGAAGACCGTCATCGGCGACGTGACCCAGGCCGCCTATCTCGGCCCGTTCCTATGGAAGATGGCCTGCGAGAAAGCCGGTTCCTTCGATGTGGACAAGGTCGTCGCGGCCTCTCCGGGCCTGGAATTCAAGGCCGCGCCGGAAGGTTACGTGCGCGTCGATCCCAATCACCACCTCTGGTCCAAGACCCGCGTCGGCAAGGCCAAGGCCGATGGCCAGTTCGAGATCGTCTATACGAGCCCGGAGCTGATCAAGCCGGACCCCTTCCCCAAAGGGTATCAATAGGCCCGAGCGAGGGCGGTCCTTCACGAGAGGGTCGTGCCGCCCGGACATTGGCCTGGACGTGCTGCTCGTTGGATCGAGCGGCATCGCTCGGTGCGCGGAGCCGGCCTGCCGGAGGGGGCCTACAATCGCAGGGCGCTCTTCAAATGACCGAGTTCGGTTCCGACGGCCTTCGTCACATGCTCACCGAGCGCGGCGAGTTGGCCCATCTCCTTGGCGACGACGCCGAATCCGGCCCCGGCCTCGGCGGAGCGCGCCGCTTCGATCCGGGCGTTCAGCGAGAGCATCTTCAGGGATCGCAGCATCTCGATCATCCGATCCGAGGCCTGGCCGATCGCATCCAGCGCAGTCTGACCGGACTGGATTCGATCCGCCAGGTCGTTGGCGCGACCGAAGTCGATGACGATGCCGTCGAGATAGGCGATCTCGCCCGCGGCATCGGCGCGGCCACCGCCGGTTTCGAGCACGTGTTTCCACGTGCCGCCGGCCGTCTTGACCCGGTAGCTGATCTGCCAGCGCGAACTCGCGCTCAGGGCGGCCCCAACGGCCGCATCGACCGCAGGCAGGTCGTCCGCATGGATCAGGCTCGAGAAGCTCGTCCCATTCCTCAAAAACGAGGCGACGTCGTATCCCAGCAATCTTTCGAAGCCATCCGATAGATAGGTCATATTGTAATCGGCATTGTTGAGGCCGCTATACATAAAGCCATCTATTCTGCTCGATAAATTCTGTAGGAAGGCATCGGCATCGAGCATTTCTTCAACCGATCCCTGACGTGTTTCGCGTTCCCGTTGTTCGTCGTGCAAGCATGGTTCAGGCCATTCCGAGGTCTGGAATCTTGCGCATCGTCCCCATGGGTGCGACCGCATCACGGTTCAGGCGGCGTCGTTCGATCGTCGAGGGTCGCCCGGAATCCTGAAGACATGCAATCGCATCGCTCACGGGGCGCAAGCGGCCTTCGACCCGACGCCCGTCCGATATCGGGTCATCGGTTCTCGCGAGGCTCGCCTGAGGCATCGTCGAGCGAGCCATTGCTCATTCTGCCCTAAGCGGGGATTCCGGCCGTTGCCACGTTCTCCGGCGAGGGCTTGGCGGGGCTGGCCTGTCCCTGATCGCCGCGTGTGGGCGATTCCGCCCGGACGCGCGTCTTCTTGGGATCGAAATGGGGAAACGCCACGATGGTCGCGGGAAGCCGCTTCTGATGGCCGTCGAGCTTGCCGATCTCCACCGACCTACCGATGGCCGCCGCCGAGACGTCGAGGCGCGCCAGGGCGATGGTCTTGCCGAGGATCGGCGATTTCGTGGCGCTGGTGACGATCCCGACCTGGGTCCGGCCGTCATAGACGGGATCGCCGTGCCCGACGGGCTCGTTGCCCGTGACGTCGAGGCCAACCATCCGCTTGTGCGGGTTGTCTCGCCGCCGCGCCACGGCCTCCGACCCGATGGAGGCGTCAGGCTTGTCCTTGGGAACCGTGAAGCCGATGCCCGCCTCGAACGGGTCGGTCTGGTCGCAGAAATCGTATCCGGCGAAGACGAGGCCGGCCTCGATCCGCAGCATGTCGAGGGCGGCGAGCCCCATCGGCGTGAGACCATGCGGCTCGCCGGCCGTCATGATCGAGTCCCAGATCGCGGTCGCCTGGCTCGGGTGGCACCAGACCTCGTAGCCGAGTTCGCCGGTATATCCCGTCCGCGACACCAGGACCGGCACGCCGTCGATGCGCCCGACGGTGAAGCGGAACCATTTCAACTCGTCGATGGTGGGTTCCTGGGGCGGGCTGACCACGAGGCCGGACAGGATCGCCCGCGATCTCGGCCCCTGGACGGAGACGTTGTGGAGCTGGTCGGTGGAGCTCTTCACCCAGACCTTCAGCTTGTGGTCCTCGGCGAGCTTGCGCAGCCAGATGCCGGAATACTCGTCCCCGCAGATCCAGCGGAAGTTGTTCTGGCCGAGACGGAACAGCGTGCCGTCGTCGATCATCCCCCCATGCGGGTTGCACATGGCGGTATAGACGATCTGGTTGACGGCGAGCTTGCGCACGTTGCGCGTCACCGCCAGCTGCATCAGATCCTCGGCATCGGGTCCGATCACCTCGAACTTGCGCAGGACCGAGAGGTCCATGATCGTGGCCCGCTCGCGGCAGGCCCAGTATTCCTCCAGCGGGCCGGCCGCGTTGAAGCAGGTCGGCACCCAGAACCCGCGATAATCCTCCATCTTCCGGGTCAGGGCGGCGGTGCGCGGGTGAAACCCGGATTCGCGGGTGAGGCGCGGTTCGGCATCGGGGGTCATGCGGTGGCTCATACCCTTGGAGAAGGCGCTCTGGGAATCATAGACCCGGACGTGGATGTCGGTGGGGCACCAGCCATTGGCGGGATCGATGTCGTCGGCACAGGACGAGGTGGCGCAGACGAGGTCGGTCAGCGCCCGCAGGAGGACGTAATCGCCCGGGCGTGACCAGGGCTCGTCCATGGTGATCCTGTCGTCCGGCCCCGCGACGGTGTTGTAGAAGAAATTGATCGCCGGCCAGCCTTTCTTGGGCAGGACTCCATGGGGGCTCAGCACCGCGTTGAAGTTGTCGGTGCAGTTCGAATGGCCGGGATATCCCATATCCTCGTAATACTTGGCCGAGCAGGCGAGCATGAACGTGTCGTGGCGCCCGACCGTATCCTGGACGATCTCCACCAGGGGGACCATGCGCGCGTCGAAATACTTCGACAGCAGGCCGGGTTTCGGCGCCGTCGATCCCATCAGGGTATGCGTGGTGGTGGCGTCGAGGCCGTATTCGTCACCTGCTTGAAGGGCGACGGCATCGAAGGCCAGGAAATCCGCGCATTGGCGCCCGTCCACGTCGATGATCTGGATGTACTGGCCGGCCTTGACGGAGAAAGCCTCGGCGGTGGCGGCCTTCACGCGCAGGTCGAGGAGGGGCGGAGCCAGCGGCGGCGGCGCCCTCCCTTCGAGGGATGTGGCGGGCTCGATCTCCACCCGCAGATCGGTCGGGGGATCCTGCGCGTCCGGCGCCATCGGGCCGCCGGGAATGACGAGAACGCAGACGGAGCTCGCCGCCGCCGTGGCGTGGAAGCTCGATCCCGGCGGGGATTCCGCATGGAACAGAGCATGGGCTTCGAGATCGGACGGCGCAACGCCGCGTGCCGCGAGGGCGGCCTCAACCGATCGACCGCCGGCCCCGTCTCCTCGTGTCCGCAGGGTATCCAAGAGGGGCGGGGCGCCCGGTGTCGCCTCCCCGAACGCGCCGGGGCCGGCATAGAGC
>NZ_VRVC01000136.1:0-12702 GCF_008040005.1 Methylobacterium sp. WL19 | reverse complement strand
CTCCCCGCACGACCCCCATTCCCCACGAGGCCTGACCGGCGCCGCGATCGCGGCCGGCTGCCTCGCCCCGGAGGCAGCCATGTCGAATTCCCTCATCGCCCATGCCAAGCGCGTCGCCGCCCAGGCCGCCCTCGATTTCAACGAGGAACACCACCCCGCGGACGACGCCGATACCGTCTACGTCCGGGCCGGTCTCGCCGGTTGCCGGGACGCCCGGGAAGCACTGCCTGTTGCGGCCCTGCTCGACGCCCTCGGCCCGGCGGGCCTGCGGCGCATCCGGGAGGAGGAGGGCCTCGCCGTCGTCGTCGAGGTGCCGGGTCCCGATTGGTCGACGAAGATCCAGATGGCGCTCGGCGACCTAGCTGCCTTCGCACAGGTCATCGTCAGGACCGGCGCCAGGCAGGACCGCCCGACCGAGGGCAACGGGACGGTCGCATCCGCGCTGTCGCGGGGTGCCAGTATCGCAGGCGTCTGCCACGCTCCGGCCCGTTACCTACCGGCCACCCTCGTCCAGGCCGCCGACCTGGTCGTCCGCATCGGGCCGCCGTCGAATCGGGTCGTCGCCGACGTGATCAAGGCGGTGACCGGCAAGCGGGCACGCCGGCTGCCGCCCGCCGTCGCCGCCGGCCTCTCGTTCGACGACATCACCGCGTCGATCAGGATGGGCACCTCGCCGGCGACCTGCATCGCACGGCTCCAGGCTTCCGCCCGCGCCCTCTCGGGCGGCGACGCGCTCGGCGAGGACGTCCCTGACCTTGCCTCTCTCTACGGCTACGGAGCTGCGATGTCGTTCGCCCTCGCGCTCGTGCGCGACCTCGACGAATGGCGAGCCGGACGTCTGGAATTCTCCCAGATCTCCAAGAACTGCACGCTGTACTCGGAACCTGGCCTTGGTAAGTCCAGCCTCATCCGCAGTCTCGCAAAGGCGGCTCGGGTCCCGCTTGTCTCGGCGAGCGTAGCCGAACTCTTCACCTCGTCTTCCGGTCATCTGGACGGCGTGCTCAAGGCGTGGGAGGCGAAGGTCGCGCAAGCCGCCGCTATAGCACCTAGTATTCTGTTCCTAGACGAAATAGACAGTATTCCTAACAGAGCAACCATGGATAATCGTGCTAGAGATTGGTGGAGTCCATTCGTTAACTCAGTGCTTGCAAGTATTGACTCAACGACATCCGATATAACCTCGAAGGTTATTGTAATCGGGGCGACAAACCACATCAATATGCTTGACGCGGCCCTGATCCGTCCGGGCCGGCTTCATCCGGTGATCCGGATCGACCGGCCGGACAAGGATGCCCTCGTGGGGATCATGCGACAGCACCTTGGGATCGACCTCCAGGAGGCCGACCTCTCCGGCGTCGCCCAACTCGGTGCCGGGTCTACCGGTGCCGAGGTGACCGCTTGGATCAAGACCGCGCGCTCGCTCGCCCGCGCCGAAGGCCGTCGCATGGTCCTTGGCGACCTCATCGCGCAGGTGGCCCCGGCCGAGACGCGCACCCCCGCGGAGGTCCGGGCCATCGCCACCCACGAGGCGGCGCATTGCGTCTGCGCGGCGAGGCTCCACGTCGCGTCGATGACCTCGGTCACGATCGCGGACCGCAGGTCGAGCGAGGGGGCCGCGCGGGGGATCATGACCCCGAGGGCGTTCCTCACGAAGACGCAACTTGAGAACGTCGCCGTGGTAGCCCTCGCCGGCCGCGCGATGGACGCCCTCGTCGGGGCGCCCCACACCGGGGCGGGCGGCGGTCGCGGCTCCGACCTGGACCGCGCGACGGGGATCGTGGTGTCGCTGCACACGGAGTTCGGCCTCGGCGACCACCTCGCCTACCGCGGCGGCAACGCCGAGGACGCCATGCGCACGGACCCGGCACTGCGCCGCACGGTCGAGGCCGACCTGCTTCGGCTCTACGCACAGGCGACCGATCTCGTCCGGGAGAACAGGGGGGTGATCGAGGTCCTGGCGAACCGGCTCGTCGAGGCCCGGGTGCTCTCGGGCGATGAGATCCGCACGATCATCGAGGCCGGGTCCACCGCAAGGGGCCGCCGACGCCGGGGAGGCCACCATGCCGCCCGTTGATCCCGACCGCGACGGCAGGGGTAACCTCGGAGCCCACGGCGTCGCGACGCGATGCAAAATCAGGGTCGATGACAGCCGTCCCGACGACACCGCCGCGCCTGGTGTTCGGAGCCGATGTTCCTGGCCGGGCGAGGCCACCGACCGTCCGGAGTGGCGATCGGCGGCCTCGCAATGCAAATAAGGCGCCTCGGAGCTAAAAAAGCAGTCGCGGTTTGCCCGGTTTTCCGGTGTCCGCCGCGATCCATGGATCGAAGGATCGGCGCAGAAAATCCCGTCTCAATGGATTCAAGGGCTTAGGGCCAGGGAATCGGACGGCCTCGGACCTCGGTTTGAGCTGCGGGAATGCCCGAACTAAGGATAAAGTTGTCTATCCTTTGATTTCGGAAAAGACCTTCAATAACAAAGGTTTACGCGATACTATGATCGCCGATTCGACGCCTGGTCGAGGCCCTTGCATTCCTGTCAAGGCCCTGTAGCAGGGCCTGGCGGCACGGGGCTCCCGGCCGGCGCATACGGCGCAAGGGGAGAACGAGGATGTAGGACGAACCATCGAACCCAAGGCCCGATCCCAGGCGAGCGAAAGCCCCGCCGGCGGACCAACGGGGCTTTCGTCTGCAGAGCAGTCGATCACGGCGCACGGTTACGAAGCGACCGCCGTGATCGAGGGCAGGCTGACCGAACAGGACTGCGCACCCTCTTTAGAGGGTCACCGAATCCGGGTCAATCCCGGCTGCGGGCGGACGACCCATGCCGGTCGCCCTCCCGTGGGGATCGCCAGGCCTCGTTCAGACGGGGCCGGGGACGATCCGGTGAAGGCCCGCCGCGCGCCACGACGAAGCGACGTGTGCGGCGGGTCCGGTGAAACAGCCCCGCAGGGGCAAGCAAGGAAGACCGAACATGTACGCGAGTGAAAGCCGCGCCCCCGAGCGGGAGTGCGATCGGGGAGCCATGCCCGGCGGATGGCACGCCGGCGTCGAGATCGTCTTCGAGATCGGC
This sequence comes from Methylobacterium sp. WL19, assembly GCF_008040005.1. Lineage (NCBI taxonomy): Bacteria > Pseudomonadati > Pseudomonadota > Alphaproteobacteria > Hyphomicrobiales > Methylobacteriaceae > Methylobacterium > Methylobacterium sp. WL19. Next base: position 9,632 of record NZ_VRVC01000136.1, on the reverse strand, counting down.
AAGGCGTTCAAGCTGCCGGAAGTGGCCGAGACGCTCGGGATCAGCCTGCGCCAGGTCCAGGGCCACGTCACAGACGGCACGCTGGTGGCCGTGAACGTCGGCCGCGGGATCGTGCGGCGCGATCTCCGGGTGATGGAGGAGGCCATCGAGGACTTCGCCCGCAGCCGGAAGGTGGCCCCCCGGGGCATCCCCCCGAGGCTGTCCGCCCGCGCGCCCCGGCGCATCGCCGTCCGCAACCGAAACGGAGGGATCTGAGCCATGGCGACGAGGAAGCAGCAGCCGGAGCCCGAGCTCACCCGCGAGCGCAAGGGCAGCCCCTACCGGCACTACGACTTCAAGGTCGGCGGGTTCCGCCACTGCGGATCGACCAAGCGGAAGAAGGATGACATCGCGGGTGCGGAGAGGGTCGCCAGGGCCCTCCGCAACAGGCTCCTCGACGAGGAGGCGGCCCGGCGCGTGGCTCCCGCTCCCGATCCCGACGACATCGACATGACCTGGGAGGAGGCGGTGGCGTCGTACCGCGACAACGCCGGCGACTACCCCTCCTACGTCGGCGAGAGACCGTATTTCGCATGGCTCAAGGTCAGGATCGGCGACCTGTCCGTACGGGCGATCGACAACGCCAAGCTCGCCGAGCTCATCGCCGAGCGACGGAAGAAGCGGCGGTTCGACCGTCCCAACCTCGGCAGGATCTCGAACGCCGCCGTGAACAACAGCGTGACGCACATGATCCAGAAGGTGCTGCGGCACGCCAAGGTCAGAGGGGTGTCGCTGCGAAGGGAGCCCCACTACAAGGACCACCTCCTGAGCGTGGCGCCGCGCGAACGCGAGATGGTGATCGACGAGGAGATGATCCTCGAAGGCATCCGTCCCGATGTATGGCCGTACGTCAGGTTCGTCCTGGAGACCGGCCTTCGAAAGAGGGCGTCGCTGATCGAGAAGAAGCAGGTGCACTGGCGGCAGGGCGTGATCCATGTCGTCGGGAAGGGTGGCAAGTTCCAGCAGGTGGAAATCACCCCCGAGGTCGCGGAGATCCTCAAGGCCGAATGGCACAAGCATCCGACCCACGTGTTCACCTTCCGGATGACGCGGGACGGCAGGCATCCCGTCACCAAGCAAATGCGCATCGAGGGGGAATGTGTCCCGCTGTCTTACAACAGCATCACCGAGATCTGGCGTAACATCTGTGATCGCGCCGGTGTGACCGACCTTCGCATCCATGACATCCGCAAGACCACGGGCGCGCGGATCGTCAGGACGACGGGGGACCTCAAGGCGGCCTCGAAGGTGCTGAACCACTCCGACATCTCGACGACGGCAAGGCACTACGCGTACATCACCACCGACGATATCCGTCGGCGTCTGGCCCAGACGGCTGCGGAAACCCGCAGGCTCAGGGACGCGTGGACGCCCGGACCGAACGATGGTTCGGAGCCGCACCCGGGCTGAGAGACCGTCAAGGAACGACGATGAAACGCAAAACGCCCGGCGAGTTCTCTCGCCGGGCGTTTTGCCATTCGCAACGCAGCCCGATCCATGATCTGACCACCCCCCTCTCCGTCCGTGCCTCACCACCGAGGGGACCGGACGGTCCATTGGCCCGCCCCCCCATTGAAGTGGTTCATCGCCGAGTTTGATGGATCAGGCTGCGAGCAGGAGGCGACGGCGCAGGAGGTCGAGCTTGGCGCGGCCGTACATGGAGCGATTCAGCAGCTTGAGGCGATCGGCCTGGCCTTCGGCTTGCCCACAGCAACAGCACATGTAGAGGCCGGCGCGGTCGGCGGCCCCATCCTGCCCGCGACTGGTGGCGAAGCCCTCGACCACCCGCTCGCCGCCCGTGAGGGCCTCGCCCGACCACGCGCCGAAGGCGGGGATTGTGCCGGGCTCCACCCACGCGCCGCCGTGGCGACCGCCGCTGCAGCCTCTTGGTAGAGTTCGCCCGGATCGCGAAAGAGGTGCCGGGATAGCTGCTTCGGTGGGGGACAGCGGCGGGGGCGACGCCGGAGCGGCCGTCCGGGCATGGGGCAGCGTCCGGTAACGCCCGGCCGTGGTCCTGACCGGACGCGTACGTCCCTCGCTCGGCCGGTGCTGGATCTGCTTCACGGTGCCGTGGAAGCCGGGCTCCCGGAGCTTGCGCCGGAGCCGCACGGCGCTCTCGCAGCCTTCAGCGAGGCCGGCGTGGGAATGATCGAGACGGGGGTCAAGGTGGCCGCGCCCCGGTCCGGGCCGGCCGTGGCGCGGGAAGCGTTCGGCGAACGCGCACCTGCGCACCGTGCCGCGGGCCGGTCTCGCGGTTGATCTATCGCAGCGACTGTCCGGCCGCCCGGCGGCGGCAGACGTCGTAGAGCCTCTCCCACCGCTCGGCCGCCGCGGCACGGGCGAGCGCCTGCGTGTGGGCCAGCGAGTAGGCTTTGATCCGGCGGGTCGAGGGAAACGGGGTCTAGATTGGCGGCAGCTGCTCCCGACGGGGATGGACGCGGTCAAACCAGCGCCCGACCATCTGCCGTGCGTCGAACAGGAGGTGCCACCGATCGACGACCTGCACGGCTTCAGGCGCGCCCAGCGTGGTGCGGCGGGCGTACTCGGTCGAGCGGTCGCGCTCCACAAGCCGGCCCCCCGGGGCTCGCGGCGGAGCCAGGCCGCCGAGGTCTCGGCCGAGCGATCGGGCAGCAGGTCGATGGGCTGTGGACGTTCGATATCGACTACGTTGGTGCCATAGGTCGGGCCATTGCGCAGCGCCCAGTCATCGACGCCGACGATGCAGGGTGGAACCGCGTTCGGCGGCGGCAGTCGCCGGATCGTTCGCAACATCGCCCGGGCAAGCGACGGTGTGAATGCTTTTCCATTCGGCATCCTTTTACGTGCCCCGCGGCGGTCGTCGGAGGCCCGGATCGTGCGTTGGGATTGCGTGACTTTTGCGTGACCCCAGGTGCTTTTCGGTGCCGTTCCATGCTTTTAAACGCGATGCCGGACCCGCGTCACACGGTGGGCAACCAGGGTGTTACCCATGGAACCTGCGGCCAAAATTCTGGCTAAGCGCCTCATCCAATTGGTCTTTTCCACCTCGTTCGGAGCACCGGACTGGTGGATCGATAATTATCGATCGAAGAGCGATTAAAACCCAACATGGAGCAATCCATTATGTGGTTCAAGAATTCACCAGTAATTTGAATATCTTAGCGCAATATAGAATGGCTGCGTGATTTTTGCGGGACTCGTGGCTCGTGATCGACCACCTGACCCTCAAAGCATTCCACGTCGTCTGCATCCGCTTTCCGGGCCCGACGACGCAAACGTTGGATGGTCTTGAAAGCCATCACACGCATCGATCGCGACCGTCGTGACGGTCCCCCCGTCTCCAAGTGCGATCGCCCAACTGGAATGGTCTCGTGGTGGGGCCTGACGGCACGTCCGGATCGATGTCGCACAGGGGCCAGGCGCTCGACCCGACACGCTCCAGCGGGTCCCGAACACCAACGTCTCATCGCCCATCGAATGGCCGATCCTCAGGGGCCGGCCGTACCCCGCCCCCACAAAGCCTCCCGGCGACAGCTTGCTGTCGTCATCACGCCGGAATGGCGCATTCAGGTCAGAATAATGACTGCATGCTGTCGTGACAGCATGCAGTCATTTCATCCCACCCCGAAGCGATCCGTCAACGGGATCTCAACGCCGTGCTGTCATGACAGCACGGCGCATCAGTCCGGGATCGAACATCGCATGCCGAAAGCGAGACCAAGATCGCGCAACGAAAAGGTGATGGTTTACCTGGCGCCCGCCACGAGGCGCCTCATGGCCGTGGCGGCGGCCGAGCGGAGGCTCAAGATCAGCACCGTCTACGAAGAAGCGGCCACGGAATATCTCAAGTCGCGGCCACCGGGGGCGACGAAGTCCGATGACGCCATGACGGCTCCGCTCACCCAATCCAAGGACGTCTGGCCGGAGGGCGCCGCAGCCGCAATCCTGAAGAAGCTCGATAACTGCCAGCACTTCATCCAGGAGATCAATGCGAACACCGCCGGCCTCATTCCGATGGTCGATGCGCGGGCCCTCGCCGTCGTCATCGCCGCCCTGGCGAAGGCCGGCCAAGAAGGCATTGGCACGCCGGAAGTCCGCACGTTGCTGAACCGCTCGGCCTTCACCAACATCAAGACAACCATCGTGCGCGACGTCCTCGTCCGGGCGGGGGTGGCCAGTTATGCCGACGGGCGTTTGTTCATGACGGACGTCGGCGCCGCAACGATCGATCGGCCCGTATGATCCCGGGGAAGGCGCCTGAGCCTCCCCCGACGCACCCGCGGGCATCGCCAAGGCAGGGATTAGTTCACGCCCTGCCGGCACGGCCCCGTGGAAGCCTTGGCCGACCGCTCGATCCCCGGGCGGCATGACCAGATCGATCGGGCCCAGCCCGCCTCATGAACCGCCCCCGGTGCAACCACGGCCAATGGCATGCGTACACATCCCCATGCCGGGGGTGGCGGCGATACCGTGGTTCCCTCCTCGCCTTTTCGGCCTATAATCGCTATATGACCAGTCATAGATATCGAAAGTAGGATTTCTGCGATGGTGGCGACGCCGATCGGCAAGGGTGGGGTCCGTGAGGGCGTGCACGGTCGTGTCCGACAGGGTCTCCATGCCTCCGCGACACTCGACGCGATCGCCGAGGACGCGACCCATGTCACCGTCGATGTCTCCGTCCACGGAGGACTTGCCGACATCGGCCCGCTCCACAGGGTCGTTGTGGCATCACTCAAGCCCTCGGGGACCAACGCGACCAAGGCGACGACGAAGGCCGTGCATTCGGCTCTCAGGAGCGCCGCGGCCGACTTCCTGGGGCGCGCCTTCGCGAACGAGTTCAGGAAGGTCGTCGACGCCTATCGCGTCATGTTGCGAGAGAGCCTCGTCAAGGGGGAGGACCCGGCGCTCAAGGCGGCGCTCAACCGCGCACGGCTCCAGGAGCGCATCCTGGCCGATACGTCGATGGTCGAGCAGGCGGAGGCGTGCACGCTGCTCGGGTTGTCGACGGCCAATCCGTCGGCCACGATGAAGCGGAAGGAGGACGGTCACGAGGTCCTGCGGTTCACGACCGATGGCCGGGCCGTCTACCCGCTCTTCCAGTTCGACGTGGAGGGCCGCCGGCTGCACCCGGCCATGGCGCAGCTGATCGCGAGGAAGCCGAAGGGGTGGAGCGATTTCCGCCTCCTCCACTGGTTGACCCGGCCTCATCTCGACATGGACGGAACCCCGGCCGAGGCGCTCGGGACCGACGCGCAAGGCGTCCTCGCGGCGTTCGAGCGCGAGATCGACCCCCCGGTGCATGGCTGATGAGGTTCGACCTCGCGATACCCGACCCGTCGACGATGCGGGTGGGGAAGGAGGCCTACGTCGACCTGCGCACGGGGACCGAACTCCATCGCATCCACCCGACCGCATTCCTACCCGAACAGTTCAACGACACCGCCAGGGGCAACGCACGCTTCTCCCCGATACGGGATACGGCCGGCGTCATCATCCCGACGATCTATGGCGCCGAAAGCTTCGAGTGCGCGGCCTGCGAGATCATCCTCCGCTGCCCCGACGTGCCGCCCGTCGCGCCCACCGCGGGTCCCGCACGCCTGCAAATCGTCTTTCCCAGGGATTTCTCCGGGCATAGCCACAGCGTCGTGCGGACGACGGTCGACCTGCATCTCGTCGATCTCACCGGGGCCGGACAGCGGCAGGTCGGGATCGACAGGAACGCCCTCGTGACGGGTCCGACGAGCACCTACCCGAGGACCCGCGGCTGGGCCGAGCACGTGCATACAGGATGCCCCGGAGCCCACGGGCTGTACTACAGCTCCGTGCAATGGAGCCCGCACTTCGCCGTCGTCCTGTTCGGGGACAGGCTACCCGCCGGGGCATTGACGCCGGCATCCACCCGCCCCGTGGCCGACCCTGCGTGCCATGACGACGTCCGCGTCCTCGCGGCACGCCTGTCCATCGACTACGAGGACGTCTGAACCGCCTCCCGCCCAGGTCGGCGGACGGCACGCATGCAATCGTCAGCCTCCGCCACCGGACCACGTGGAAGTCCGGCTTCGACCGCACACGGTACGTCCGGTTCCCCCGCGGAGCGGCGGGGCATGGTTAAGGTTCCTGTGGATCGAGTGGTCGGGACCGCCGATCCAGCGAACGATTGCCCACGCCCTACTAGACAGCAATCTTGCGATCCGAACGCGATCGGTAAATAAGCACTCACCACGACAGGAGCTTTCCATGAAACGCATAGGCCGTCCTTCGCCCCCCTGAATTCCGGAGTGCAGACGACCCATGCGTCGAGCCTCCGCGCACTTGCGAGGAGCTCGAAATGCCGCCCCGAACCCTGTTCACGGCCGACCATCACGTCGGACATCGCCAGATCCTCAGCCCCAGGATGGCGCTGAACCGACCGTTCGAGACCATCGAGGAACACGACGAGACCCTCGTCGCCCGGTGGAACGCCGCCGTGCGCCCCGAGGACACGGTCTGGCACCTCGGCGACTTCTGCTACCGCTGCCCCGAGGCCCACGCGCGCACGATCCTTTCGCGGCTGAGGGGTCGTATCTTCCTGGTTCGCGGCAACCACGACCGCATCGGCGCCAGGCTGCAGTGGGCCGGACCCGTCGTCGACGTGGCCCGCGTCGTCGTCCAGAACCGCGACGGCACCCCCCAGGGGCTGTTCCTGAGCCACTACGCCCACCGGGTCTGGCCGCGGATGCACCGTGGCGACATCCACCTTTTCGGACACTCCCACGGCAGCCTGCCCGGCACCGCCGCCAGCACCGACGTCGGCGTCGACTGCTTCGATTACCGCCCCGTCACCCTCGAAGAGATCCGCGTGCGCCTCGCCGAGAACGCCGACGCCCTCTCGCGTGTACCGGCTTCGAGCCACGACCAAGGCCGCGGGCACGACGAACGATCGACGGAAGTGATGACATGATCCGCGTCCTGCACACCGGCGACTGGCACATCGGGCAGACCCTGCGGGGTTTTTTGCGCGAGCATGAACATGCGCGGGTGTTCGACGCGCTCGTCGCCCTCGTCGAGGAACGGGAGCCGGACGCCTTGGTGATGGCCGGCGACGTCTTCGACAGCCAGAACCCGTCCGGCGAGGCCCAGCGCCTGTTCTACGAGACACTGGTGCGCCTGCATCAGGCCCGGCCCGCGATGACGATCGTGGTCACCGCCGGCAACCACGACGCGGCCGGCCGGCTGGAGGCGCCGCGCGCCCTCCTCGATGCGATCGGCGTCCATGTCGTCGGCAACGTGCGGCGGCCGGGCGGCGCCATCGACCTCTCGCGCCACCTCGTGCCGATCCGCAAGGACGGCGCGGTGGCGGGCCACGTGCTCGGCGTCTCCTACCCCACTGCCGCCTGCCTGCCCGGCCTCACCGCCGGCCGCGTCCGCGACGAGGCCGGGTCGCCCATCGTTCGGGCGGTGCGCGACCTCTACGCCGCGCTGCACGAGGCGGCCCGCCCCGAACTGGCGGGGCTGCCATACATCGTCACCGGGCACCTTCACGTCGCCGGTGGGCTGGAATCGGAGGGAGCTGAACGCCGGATTTTGGTGGGCGGCGAGCACGCGGTCCCGCCCGACGTATTCCCGGAGGATGCCGACTACGTCGCCCTGGGGCACCTTCATCGCGCACAGGAAGTCGGCCGACCCATCGTACGCTACTCCGGCTCCCTCATCCCGCTATCAGCCACGGAACTGGCCTACCGCCACGGGGTCAGCCTCGTCACCATCGGCGATGGCCCGGCACGGACGGAACACGTCGTCATCGACCGGCCCGTCCTCTTCCTGCGGCTGCCGGAAGCGGGCGACATGGCGTTGGGCGAACTCGGGGACCGGCTGGCGGCCCTCGACCTCGATCCCGGCCTGCCGGTCGAGGCCCGGCCCTTCCTCCAGATCCGGCTCGCCCGCGCCGGATTGCCGGCCGGCTACCGGGCCGAGGTCGATCGGATCGCCGAGCGGTTCCCGGTGAGGGTCGTCGACGTCCGGGTCGCGAGCGTCGATGCCCCGTCGCCCGACCTCGCGCCGGTGGGCGGTCCCATGGTCCGCCTCGCCGAGCGGGACCCGGAAGACCTGTTCCGCATGGCCTTCCTCCAGACCCATGGGGTCGAGCCGGCCGCCCCGCACCTCGACGTGTTCCATCGCGCCAGGGCAGGCGCATGAACCGTCCGCAAGCCCGGGCTTGACCGATGCGCATCCTCGCGATCCGCGGCGCGAACCTCGCGAGCCTCGCCGCGCCGTTCGACATCGACCTCGACGGCGGCCCGCTCGGCGCCACCGGCATCTTCGCGATCACCGGGGAGACCGGCGCCGGCAAGTCGACCATCCTCGACGCGCTGTGTCTCGCCCTCTACGGCCGGTTTCCCCGCGTGAGCGCCGGACGCAACGAGGACGTACCCGATCCGGGTGGCCAGGCCATCAACTCCGGCGATCCGCGCGCCATCCTCCGGCGCGGTGCCGGCGAGGGCTTCGCCGAGGTCGACTTCCTCGGCCGGGACGGTGTCGCCTACCGCGCCCGGTGGACGGTCTACCGGGCCCGGAACCGGGCCAACGGACGCCTTCAGGCCGAGACCCGGATCCTGTCCCGGATCGAGGACGGCGCCGCGGTCGCCACCGGCAAGACCGCGGTCAACGAGGCCGTCGTCGCCCGAACCGACCTGACCTTCGACCAGTTCCGGCGCACGGTCGTCCTGGCCCAGGGCGAATTCGACGCCTTCCTCCTTGCCGGCGAGGGGGATCGCGCCGACCTGCTGGAGAAGATCACCGGGACGCAGGTCTACACGGAGATCTCGAAGCGGGTCCGCGCCGGCGCCGACGAACGTCGGGCGGCGTTTGCCATCCTCGTCGCGCGACACGACGCCATCGGTCTCCTCGACGTGGCGGAACGACGGGAGAGGACGGCCGAACGCGACGTGATCGACGCGGCGATGCCGGCTCTCGCGACCGAGCATGGATCCCATCTCACCGCCCTCGACCATGCCCGCCGGTCGGCGGCGGCCGAGGCGCGGTTCGCCGAGGCGGCCGTACTGGTCGAGCAGGCCGCCTCCGCCGTCCGGGACGGCCGCGACGACGCCGTGAGGCTCGCCGAGATCGAGGCCGTCGAACCCTCAAGGCGCCCGGCGGATGCCATGACGGCGGCCGAGGCCGAACTCGCTGCGGCAGAGGGCGTCCTGGAAACCGCCGTGGCTGACGTCGACGCCACCGGGGCGGCCCTTGCGGAGGTCCGGACGGGATTGGCGACGGCACGCGCGGCCGACGAGGCGGGCGAAGCGGATTACCGGGGTTTCACGCCGACCTGGGGCGCGGCCGGCGTTCTGGACGCCCGCATCGTGGAACTCGCCCGCGAGGCGGATGCGGCCACCGCCGGGGCCAAGGACGCGACGGCGAACCTCGACGGGGCCAGGGCCCGGAGATGCGATCTCGACAAGGCCTACGACGCGTTGTCGGCATCGCGTGATGAGACGGCCCGGCGGATCGTGGCGGACGCGGCCATGGCGCCGCTCGCCGACGGGGCGGCGGAGATCGCCGGGCTGTTCGAGAAGCGGACGGCCCTGGCCCTCGAACGCGACGCCGCCCTGGTGGCCCTCGCGGACGCGGAGACC
>NZ_VRVC01000135.1:0-12979 GCF_008040005.1 Methylobacterium sp. WL19 | reverse complement strand
GCGACGTAGCGGTCGCGCAGGCCGGGCTCGGTGAGGATGCGCAGGCAGGCCCGCGCGATCCCGGCCGGATCGCGCGGATCGACGAGGAGGCCGTTGCCGCAGGTCTCGACGATGTCGTTGGGACCGCCGCTGTCGGTGGCGACCAGCGGCAGGCCGGCGGCGGAGGCCTCGAGCAGGGTCAGGCCGAAGGGCTCGTTGAGGGCCGGGTTGACGAACACCCCGCCGCGCTCGCGGGCATAGGCGTAGAGGGCCGGCACGTCGTCGGGGCGGTGGGTCTTCGGATAGGCCACAAGCCCGTAGAGATCGTGGCGGTCAATGAGCACGAGGAGGTCGCGCATGGTCTCGGCCATGCCGCCGTCGAGGTCGTCGAGGTCGTCGCGGGTTCCGGCCACGAGGACGAGGTTGGCGCGCGCCTGCAGTTCCGGGCTCTCGCCATAGGCGGTGACCAGGGCGGCGAGGTTCTTCCTCGCCACGGGCCGGGCCAGCGCGAGCAGCGCGGGCTTGGCCGGATCGCGCAGGAAACGGTCGATGGAGGCGTCCACCCTCGGGCAGGTCCGCGCCGCGTGGAAGCGCGCCAGGTCGCTGCCCGGCGGCAGCACGCGGATGCGGCCGGGATCGTAGGCGGCATAGGTCGCGTATTGCACCTCGGCCTCGTCGCGCGAGGAGGCGATGACCAGGGCGGCGCGGGCCAGGGCCGTCTCCTCGGCCGCGATCCGGTGGGCCAGGGACGGGGTATCCGTCGGCGGCCGGCCCATGGCGCGGGCCTTCACCCGTCCGAGGGAATGCGCGGTGAACACGAAGGGGATGCCGAGCCGGTCCTCGACCAGGGCGGCGACGGCGGCCGCATCGGCATAATGCGCGTGGATCATGGCGGGGCGCACGGGCTGCGCGGCGATCCACGCGACGAGGGCTTCGGAGAAGCTCGCCACCTCCCCGTGCAGCGCTTCCTTGGGCAGGTAATCCGGCGACGCGCTGGCGAGTCGCACGATCGTCACCTTGTCCGATACGGCTTCCTCGGGCACGGCGTAGTCGGCTCCGAGCGCACTTTCGAACAGACGGGTGGCGATGACGATTCGGTCCGAGGCCGAATCCCGGTCACAGGCCCGGACGAGATCGAGCAGGTAGCGGATATGGCCGCCCGTATCGGCGGTGAGGCCGTAGGCGACGTCGTCACCGCGAAGACATCCTTGAAGCGCGATATGAAGAACGAACATCAGCGGCGGGGTGCCGGCGCGTCAACCACGGATAAAATGTCGACTTTCATACCTAAAATACAAGAACAACCCGTGATCCGTATCGCGCAGGTCGCACCCAACATCTTTCCGACCCCTCCGACGCATCATGGCGGGACGGAGCGCGTCATCCATGATCTCAGCATAGCACTGCGAAACTTGCAGGTTGAGGTAACGCTCTTCGCCCCGGCGGACAGTGTGACAGATATACCAAGGGTCGGGGATCATCTCAGTCTCGCCGCCTTGGAGGCCCGTGAGGGCCGCGTGGCTCCGGGAGTGCCGGCAGCCCTGGAAGCGCTCCAGATGGAAGCGCTTGCCCGCCGCCTCGACGATTTCGACATCGTCCATTGCCACGGCGAGTTCGCGCATGCGCCCGTGCTCGGCGCGCGGCGATGCCGCAGCCTGACGACCGTGCATTGGCGCGTGGACGAGCGCGACCGGGCGCTGTTCTTCGCCGGCTTCCCCGACCTGCCCGTGGCGGCGATCTCGGCGGCGCAGGAAGCCGGCATCCCGGCGGCGAACCGCGCCGGCATCGTCCATCACGGCATCGCGCGCGACCGTTACGCCCTGCGGAGCGAGCCGGAGGGCCATCTCGCCTTCATCGGCCGGATGACCGACCAGAAGCGGCCCGACGTCGCCATCCGCGTCGCCCGCGCGGCGGGCCTGCCGATCCGCCTCGCCGGAACCGTGGATGTGGGGAACCCGGATTATTTCGACCGGGCGGTCCGCCCGCTGCTCGGTGACGACGCCGTCTATGTCGGCCCGGTGGACGATGCGGCCAAGGGCCGGCTCCTCGGCGGCGCGCGCGCCCTCTTGTTTCCCATCGACTGGCCCGAACCCTTCGGCCTCGTGATGATCGAGGCCATGGCCTGCGGCACCCCGGTGATCGCCTGGAACCGGGGCTCCGTGCCGGAGATCGTCGAGGACGGGGTCACGGGCTTCGTCGTCTCCTCCGAGGCCGAGGCGGTGGCGGCCCTGGCGCGGGTGGGCGAGCTCGACCGGGCGCAGGTGCGCCGCCGCTTCGAGGCGCGCTTCACCGCCGAGCGCATGGCCGCCGACTACCTCGCGATCTACCGGCGCCTGCTCGGCCGGTGAGCGGGCGCATGCGCACGGCGCTCCTCGCCTGGGACTATCCCCCCGCCCCGAGCGGGCTTTCCACCGCCGCGCGCGAGATCGCCGAGAGCCTGAGCGCGCTCGGCGTCACTGTCACGGTGTTCACCCTCGACCGCACCGGGTCCGGCGACCATGCGGGCGTCGGGATCGAGGGGATCGGCCTCCCGCCGGGCTCGCGGCTCGCGCGGCTGCGCCTGTGGGGATCGGCCGGGCACCTCGCCGCGCCCATCGCCTTCCGCCGGGCGGTGCTGCGGGCCCATGCCCGGCATCCCTTCGATTGCATCGAGGCCACGAACTGGTACGGGCCGGCCGCCCTGCTCGGAGGCGGCGCGGCCCCGCCCCTGGTCACCCGCAACTCCACGCCCGCCGCCTTCTCGCGCGAACCGGCCGCCTCCCTGCGCGACCGCCTGGACGGTCTCGCCGCCGACCGGCTGGAACGCCGGCAGGCGAGGGCGAGCGCCGGGCTGATCTCGAATACCGGCGAGCACGCGGCGCGGATGACGGCGCTCTACGGCCTTCAGCCGGCCCGGCCCCATACCGTCCGGCCCCATACCGTCCGGCCCCATACCGCCCGGCCCCATGCGGTGATCGGCCTGAGCCTGCCCCCGGAGATGCTGGAACGCGGCCGCGCCGCTCCCTATCCGGAGGCCACGGGCGGCCCGGTCCGCCTGCTGTTCGTCGGCCGGGCCGAGCCGCGCAAGGGGTTCGATCTCCTGCTCGCCGCCGCCGCGATCCTCGGTGCCGATTGCGAGGCGGGAACGCTTCCCCCCTTCGAGATCGCCCTCGTCGGCGTGCCCGAGGCCGATCTCCCGCCGGATTGTCCCGCCGCCGCGCGACGGCGCCTGCGCCCCCTCGGCCGGATCGACGCCGTGGCCTTGGAGGCCGCCTATGCGCGAGCGCATGTCGTCCTCGCCCCCTCGCGCTACGAGAGTTTCGGCCTCGTCTACCAGGAGGCCCTGGCCCATGGCCGCCCGGTGGTGGCCTGCGCCCAGGATGCCAGCGCCCGCGCCTTCATCGGTGGGCCGGGCGCAGGCCTTCTCGCGCGGGAAGCGACGGGGGCGGCCCTGGCCGAGGCCATCCGTCCGCTGCTCCTGGATTCCGCCCTGCGCCTGCGCCTGCGGGACCGCGCCCTTTCGGCGAGCGGCGCCTTCGACCGGGCGCGGCTCGGGGCCGAGACCCTGGCGCTCTACGAACGGGCCATCGCGGCAGCGCGTCAGGGCCGGTAGGGGCGCAGCAGCGCCGTCTCCTCCTCCGGGCGCCCCCGGCCGGGGTCCATCGCCTCGTAGCGCCGGGACCGCGCCTCCACATGGGCGCGCGAGAGCCGGTGCTCGATGGCGCCGTGGAGGGAGATGAAGCCCCGCCGCCACGCGCCGCCGAGATCGGGCCGCTCGTGAACACGCCCCCCGAAACGGACATCCGCGCGGTTCAGGCGGTACTGAACGTCCGGATAGACATCCGACAACACCCCGTCGACGCGGTTGCGCCGGGGCAGGCCGATGGAGAGGACGTCTCCCTCCTCGGCCAGGGCGGCAAGGGCCGGAAGCAGCTCACCCACGGCGGCTGCCAACTCCTCGTCGGCGTCGAGCTGGAGCGTCCAGGCACGGCGCGACAGGGCCTGCAGCGCGTTGCGCTGGGCCGCGAAATCGCCGGCGAGGGGGCGGGCGGCGACCCGCACGGCGCCGGAGGGATAGCCGGCGATGGCGGCGGAAACCGGCGGGCTGTCGGGGGCGTCGACGAGGACCACCACGTCGCCGGTCCAGGCCGCATGGGCGGGAAGGCGGGCCAGCACGGCATCCAGATCCTGCGGCCGGCAGATCAGGCCGAGCGAGACCGTGGCCGAGAGCGCGGCATCGAGATCGAACAGATCGCCGGCGGCGGCCCGCTCGGAATGCGGGTGCAGCAGGGCCGCGCGGTCGGCCCCGCCGACCGGCCTGACGCCACGGCGCAGCCGGGTGGCGGCAAGGCGGAGGGTATAGATGTCGAGACCGTAGGGCGCTTGCGGATCGAGGCGGAACGCGCGCCCGGCCAGAGCCCGCGCGAGATCGGCCCAGCACGCGGCCGGGTCCGCCCCGTCTTGGACAAGCACGCCGCACGAGGCACAGGCGATGGGAAACCCCCGCCGCCGCCCATCCTCATGGACGATGTGCCGGTCCGTCGGCTCGAGGCTATCGGCCTCACAGACGAAACAGCGTCGCATGGTTCTCCCTCATCGCGCCCGGCCTCGCCGCGCCTGAGCGGGTTCGCGGGTTTCAGGACGCAAAACCGGCGACCGCTTCCGCGGACCCTGCCTGGCATCGTCGGCATCAATGCGCGGTTTCCGGGAGGGTATGAAGGGGCCTGGGCCTTCTGGGGAGCCCCCCACTGAACGACCCGACCCGCCGGGCTCGCACCGCGGCGGATTTTTGGGTTGAAGCCAAGCTTCGCCGCCCTAGATGCCGTCGTCCTACCCACAAGGAAGGATATCCGATGAAAGACCTGCGCTCCCTCGCGCTCGCCGCGGCGCTCGTATGTGCCGGCTTGACGTCAACGGCCCAGGCCGCTCCGCTGGCCGTGGACGCCACCGCGCTCGGACAGCCGGCGGCGGTCGAAACCGTACAGTACGGGTACGGGTACCGGTCCGGTTATGGGCATTCGCCCCAGTACCGCTATCGGAAGCACATTCGCCGGCAGATGCTCCACGATCGCCGGTATGGGGCGCATCTGCGCCGCCAGGACCAGAACTATCGTCGCGCTCGCCGCTACGGATACTGACGGGCCGCAGACTTCAGAGCGAAGAGCCCTCGCATTGGGACCCCGCCCGGCGAAAGCCGGAGCGGGGTTTTTGCTGCGCCATGTGTGCGCAGCGGCACCTCGTCCCCATGTCGGCACCGATCCCGTCCCGGAATGGATTGCCGGCTGATCTTCATCGACGATACTCTCGCGCATGGCATGGAGGGGGCCATGACGTTGGATCGATATGGTATCGACGCAAGAGATCGCTCTTGATCGGACACAGCGCATCGGTGAGGGAAGAAGTGCCGAAGTCTTTGTCGACAAATCGGGCCAGATACTGAAGCTCTACAAGGCGAAATGGGGAAAGTCCCTCGCCGAAAAGGAGTTCGTCGCGACGTCGTTCGCCCATTCCCAAGGCCTGCGCGTCCCGGCTCCCTTGGGAATCATCGAGCGGCACGGACGATCCGGCGTGCTGTTCGAGCATATCGACGGCAAGACGGTTCTCGAACACTTCAGGAGGAACCCGGTCGGCATGCTGGGCGCCCTGAGGCAACTCGCGCATATTCAATTCGGCATCCACACAATCGACAATGCTCCGCTTCCCAACCAGCAGGACGCACTGCGCGTTCAAGTCTCCAGAGCGAGAGTGCCTGCCTGGCTGAAGCAAACGACGCTCGCCGTGCTCGATCGCCTGCCCGATGGGGACAATCTCTGCCACGGAGATCTCCACCCCGAGAACGCGCTCTACACGCCGGACGGTCTGGTCGTCATCGACTGGGAAAAGTCGACGTCAGGGCATCCCACAGCGGACGTCGCCCGCACCGAGCTCATCCTGCGATCCGGACGCACACGCTTCGTCAACGCCTGGGCGAAGGCGGCCGATGCGCAGATCCGCGCGAGATTGGCCGATTTCTATGTCTGGACGTATTGCCGGTTGAGCGGCCTCGACAGGCGGGACATCGACGCCTGGCGGCTGCCCATGATCGTCGCCCGCCTGTCCGGGCAGGCCGCCCCGAACGAGGACGACCTTCAGGCGGAAGCGAGACGGCTGGGACACCACTTCGCGCATCTGATCTGATGCGCGGCCCGCCGCCGGGACCGGCCTGACGCACCGCGACCGAGCCGAGCCGTAGTGCAGCGACGCGGCTCGTCGCCAACGGCACGCCGTTCGCGAAGGCGGCGGACACCATCATGCGGAGACAGAGGCTCGTCAGGCGGTCCACGCCGTGCGGCTAATATTTGTGGGGAAGCAGTTAAGAGACTGCGAACTCTCGGGAAATTTGGTCGGAGTGGCAGGATTTGAACCTGCGACCCCCACGTCCCGAACGTGGTGCGCTACCAGACTGCGCTACACTCCGACGGCCGGCGTCTCCACCGGCGAGCGGACGTATAGCGAGGCCGGCGCGGGGCCGCAAGCGCCATCATGGCCCTTGTTGCGATATGACGGCGGGACGGGCGGCCCAATCGGGGGCAAGGGTGCGGCGGATGCAGCCGACATCGGCTGCCATGACCGCGATGGCGGCGGCATGGCCCGGTGCCGTGGAGAGGGCATGCAGGCTCCACGCATTCGTCCCGGCCGGCATCGTCAGCAACTCCGCCCTGTCCGGCGTGACGGAGACGGCAAAGCTGTCGAGGGGCAGGGAGAGGCCCTGGCCGGTCGCCTTCGCCACGGCCTCCTTGCGGGTCCAGCAGGCGAAGAACGCCGCCGTGAGGTCGCGGGGCGGGAGGGTTTCGAGGGCGGCGATTTCCCGACGCGCGAAATGCGCCCGCGCGATGCGCAGCAGATCGGGCATCGGGCGTATTTCTTCCACGTCGACGCCGATCTCCGCCGAGGAGGAAAGCCCGATCAGGGCGCGGCTGCCGGAATGGGACAGGCTGAAGCGGCATGACCGGGCCTGCTCCCCCGCGAGATATGGTTTGCCGGAGGGCGCCGCGCCGAAGACGAGGCCGCGCGGGTCCGATCCGAGCCGTTCCCCGAGCACGAGGCGCAGGGCCGCGTGGCTCGCCTCGAACCGCCAGCGATCCACGTCGCGGACGAATCGGGAGGCGCGCGCGATCTCGTCGTCGGAGAGAAGATCCCGGCACGTCGCCCGATGGTCGATGGCCTGGGTGAGATCGACGTCCCAAACGGTGACGTCAGGATCCGTCCCCGCTCGGTCCGGCGTCCCGGTGCCTGTCGGCTCGTTCGGACAAGCGGAGGTCACCCGTCAGATCGACGGGCCGGAGGTGCCGTCCCACTCGCGAGCGACGACGAGGCCGAGATAGGCGATCTGACAGAGGGCGGCCAGGCCGTAGAACGTGCCGACGGCCGCGGGCCACGCGAGACCGTGCTCGACGGCGACGGCGGCAGTGATCGTCACGCTCGCGGCAAGGATCACCGCGAGGGCCATCAGCGGCCTATGCGCCCCACCGGTCTCGTCATGGACTTCCCGCACAACGCACCTCGACGCCATCGACGTCCGTCATCTCACACGTGGGATGCCGAAGCGTTAATGTGCCGGGGCCGGGCGCGGGCGGCAAGTACCGTCCGATCAGACGTACACGTTACCGGCGGTCTGTGGAAAACGCTCGGCCAGGGCGCGCCGGAGCTTTTCCAGGGCGCGGTTCTCGATCTGCCGGACCCGCTCCTTCGAAATGCCGAGACGGCGGCCGAGCGCCTCCAGGGTCGCCTGATCCTCCGTGAGTCTCCGCTCGCGCAGGATGCGCAATTCGCGCTCGGACAGCACGGTGAGCGCCTCGTTGAGCCAAGTGAGCCGGCGCTCGCCATCCACCGAGGCCGAAACCGTCTCGTCGGGCAGGTCGGACCCGTCCACGAGGAAATCCATCCGCTCGGAGGAGGCCTCGCTCTCCTCGCCCACGGGGGCGTTGAGAGACATGTCCGGTCCGGACAGGCGCGCATCCATCAGGGCCACGTCCTCGCGCGAGACGCCGATGGCGGTGGCGATGCGGCGATGGATCTCGTCGCCCACATGCTCCTCGGTGGATTGCATCAGCTTGGCGCGAAGGCGACGCAGGTTGAAGAAAAGGGCCTTCTGGGCCGAACTCGTGCCGCCGCGGACGATGGACCAGTTGCGCAGGATGTAATCCTGGATCGAGGCCCTGATCCACCACGTGGCATAGGTGGAGAAGCGGACTTCCCGCTCCGGTTCGAACCGGGCAGCCGCTTCCATCAGGCCCACATGCCCCTCCTGGACGAGGTCGGCCATGGGCAGGCCGTAATGCCGGAAGCGTCCCGCGATGGCGATGACGAGGCGCATATGGGCGGAGATCAGGCGGTGGAGCGCGTGCTCGTCGCGCTCGTCCTTCCAGCGGACGGCGAGGCCACGTTCCTCGTCTCGCGCCAGGAAGGGCGCCTCCATGGCCGTACGAATGAACTGTCGCCGTATCCCCGCGATGTCCGCCATTCCCGCCTCCGCCTTTTGTCCGTTGCGTGCGCGCACCGCGACGGACATTCCGGGTCGGTCGACCCGAATGGTCCGGAAAGCGAGGGCACCAGCCCGGGGGCATCGCCCAGGCACCGGACAACGGAGCCGTTACGTGGATAGTTCCGCCGGCTCGGGCTGACAGGGGGCCGTGACCCTGCGGCGCATCGGAGCATCCGGGCGACGGTCGTTGGCGCGACCGCCGATGCGGTGCCGACAAAGAAAAAGGCCCGGCGCTGGTGCGCCGGGCCCGATCGTCCGATGGATCCGTCTGAGATCGGCGGTCCGCTCAGGCGGCCTCTTCCCGGATCTCGTCGCTGTCGCCTTCCGCCTCGGCATCGCCCTCGGCTTCCGCCTCACCCTTGGCGCGGCGGGGCGACTTGGCGAGGCTCTGCTCGATCAGCTTGAGCGCCTCCGTCTCGGTGATCTTGTTCACCGAGGAGATTTCGCGCAGCACGCGGTCGAGGGCAGCCTCGTAGAGCTGGCGCTCGCTGTAGGATTGCTCGGGCTGGGCCTCCGAACGGTAGAGGTCGCGGACCACCTCGGTCACCGACAGCAGGTCGCCGGAATTGATCTTGGCCTCGTATTCCTGAGCGCGGCGCGACCACATGGTGCGCTTGATCCGGGCGCGACCGGTGAGCACGTCGAGGGCCTTCTTGACGAGTTCCGGCTCGGCGAGCTTGCGCATGCCGACGCTGTTGGCCTTGGCGGTGGGCACGCGCAGGACCATCTTGTCCTTCTCGAACGAGACGACGAACAGCTCGAGCTTGTAGCCGGCGATCTCCTGCTCCTCGATCGCCGTGATGCGGCCGACGCCATGAGCTGGGTACACCACCGCTTCGCCGGTCTTGAAGCCTTGGCGGCCTGCCGTCGTCTTCTTGGCTGTCGTCATGCGAGAAGCGCCTCCAGAACATCGCGCGGGTCGAGTCGCGCTGAACCTTCATTCCCGGGGTGGGTGACCCGGCTTGAGCCCCTTGTCCGCCGGCCATCGATGCGTCATGCACCGGCCGAGCGGGTCCCAGGCTAACCGATCATCCACACCATGCGATCGGGGTCGCGGAAGGCGCATGCGCCTCCAGCGGTCGATCACATGCCGCCTCGTCTCGCCGAGGTAGCGTCCCAGGAAGATGGGAAGCCGACTCTGTCGAAAAGTTTGAAAACCACCGGTGAGGTAGCCAAAGGCAGCACGTCAGGCACGAACGACGGCAGGCGGTCTACATACCACAAACCGGGCGCCGAATCAAAGGATTGCCGACGCAGGGCATGCGTGAGCGACCGGTCGGGCCGGGCTCCGCACGGCGCCCGATGCACGCGGGGAGGGAATCTCCGAAGACCTGCCGGGTCGACGCTTCCGCAGGCCGGCCCGCCATCCGCGGCGTCGTGAAGCGCCCGTGTCCGTCGGCGGGCCGGGGATCACGTGTCCGTGACCTCGAGGCGAACCGGACGTTCCGGGCCACCGGCCCGGCCGAGGGGTCAGTCGCCGGTGCCGGGGGAGGCCGAGAAATGCGCCTCGAGCTTGCCGGCGACGCCGTCCCAGTCCTTGGCGTCGGACGGGGCGTCCTTCTTCTGCGTGATGTTGGGCCAGCTCCGCGCGTAATCGGCGTTGAGCTTCAGCCAGGTTTCCAGGCTCGGCTCGGTGTCGGGCTTGATCGCCTCGGCGGGGCATTCCGGCTCGCAGACGCCGCAATCGATGCACTCGTCGGGGTGGATGACGAGCATGTTCTCGCCCTCGTAGAAGCAATCCACGGGGCAGACTTCCACGCAGTCCATGTACTTGCACTTGATGCAATTGTCGGTGACGACGTAGGTCATGTGCCCTTCAGCCCTATCCGTGGTGGGGTGGATCGCGAGACCCGAGCCCGCTTGGCCCCGATCCTAGACCGGCCTCCCGCACGGCTCCGTTAACGCGTCCGTGTGTCACGCGCC
The DNA here is from genome assembly GCF_008040005.1 of Methylobacterium sp. WL19. Classification (NCBI taxonomy): domain Bacteria; kingdom Pseudomonadati; phylum Pseudomonadota; class Alphaproteobacteria; order Hyphomicrobiales; family Methylobacteriaceae; genus Methylobacterium; species Methylobacterium sp. WL19. Next base: position 2,574 of record NZ_VRVC01000135.1, on the reverse strand, counting down.
TCGCGGACGGCGCGTCGACCGCCCCGCCCGTCATTTCCGCACGGCTCTATCCCCTGCCAGGGTGGCTGACAAGCAGCGGCGGCTCACGCCGGCTGCGGCAGGTGCGTCCGTGCCACACCCAAGGAGGCCATCGGATCCGCCCATCCGCCGGCCGGCCGCTCCCTTTATCCGAGAGGGTCCGACAGGAGACGCGACGGGCGCCCTCGTAACGTGAATAGTGCCGCATCCGGCAAACTTTCCGGTGCGGTGGCGGGCGAAAGACCGTTGTTACCAAGGGTCGCAGAGCCCGCAGGGGAGCTCGGATCGTCACCGGCCGTTCCATCGACCCCGAACAGTCGCTCTCCTCGAATGCGAGGCACGCCATGAACGACAACGAGCATGCCGTCTACGCCATCGCTCCGGAACTCGGAGGATGGACGGTCTACGACACCAAGACTCTGGAGCCGGCACTGGTGAAGAGCGTCCGGCAGGTCGGCCTGGGTCGGGAGGCCGCGCATGCGATGGCGGACGCCCTCAACGCCATGGAGCGGACGGCGCCCGGATCGTCCCTGGCCCTGCCGGACGGACCGGCCTAAGCCGGTTCGCGTTGGCAAGCCAACGCATCACCCGGCTTAGCTCTTTGCTGTGTCGCAGGTTTTCGATCGCAGAACCGGGGGCCACTTCTGCGAAACCTGCTCAGGACCCGACGCCCCATCCGCGAGTCCCCGCACCGGTGGCCTGTTCAAAGGAACTCGACCCATGTCGTCATGGCCGGGCCTCGACGATCCCCACCTCGCCCTCGTCGGCAACGCGCCGGAGATCGGCGATCACGGCCGGGCCATCGATGGGGCGTCCTGCGTGGTGCGCTTCAACAACGCCGCGGGTTTCGGCGGCCCGGCGGGATCGCGCGTGACCCTCCTCGCCCTCGTCAATCGCGGAGGCCAGGCCCGCGCCTGGGTGGAGGATGACGGGTTCCTCGATCGCCCCGTGATCCGGCACGCCCGCACTTACCTGCTGGCCTTCCCCGAACTCTCGCCGGACGAGGAGGGAGCCCATGAGCGCGTCTGCTGGACGGCGCCCCTGCGGGACAAGCTCGCCCACCGCCCGGTCCATGTCCTGCCCTCCGCCCTGCATGACCGCGCCCGCCAGCAGCTCGCCCCCCGCGTCTCCGGCACCCCGAATCCGAGCACGGGCTTCCTGGTGGCGCTCGCCATCCTCGAGGGGCGGAGCCCGTCCCTGCCCCCGATCGACGTCTATGGGTTCGGCTTCGCCGGCTGGTCGGGCCACCCCTGGGACGCCGAGCGGGACTGGTTCACGGCCTGCGGCGAGGCCGGACGCCTGCGGCTCCATCCTCCCGCCGCGTCCTGACCTCGGCGCGACCGCCAAGCATGGCAGCCTGACGGCGAAAGGTTCCACAGCCGAGCGCAATCCCCATAGTTTTCCCCCAAATATAGATCTCTCATTTTTGGGAGCCTCAAGGCAGAACGAGCGTTCTTTTGATGACTGACAGCGCAATGACGCGTCGGTACGAAATAATACACTCGTTGAAGTGGGATGATGTCTATGGCCGCCAAACAGAAAACCTTGAATGATGCTTTCTATGAGACCCTCAAGGACGTCTATTACGCCGAGAAGCAATCCGTTCGCGCGTTGAAGAAATCGGCCAAATCCGCCGAGCACGACGAGCTGCGTCAGGCGTTCGAGACCCATGCCGAGGAGAGCGCCGTCCAGGTCGAGCGCCTCCAGCAGGTGTTCGAGATCATCGGCAAGTCGGCGCGGGCCAAGACCTGCGAGGCCATGCAGGGCCTGACCGCCGAGATGGAAGAGGATCTCGAGGATTTCGGCGACAGCCCGGCGGCGGATGCGGTTCTGATCGGCTGCGCACAGGCCGTCGAGCATTACGAGATCGCCCGCTACGGCACCCTCAAGACCTGGGCGAGCCAGCTCGGCTACGAGGACGCCGCCAAGCTCCTCGACGAGACCCTTCAGGAGGAGAAGAAGACCGACGAACTCCTCACGCAGATCGCCCTGGGCCTCAACGTCGAGGGCTCCGAGGAGGCCGGGACCGAAGAGGCGGCCGGGACGGAGGACGAGCCGGCTCCCCGGAAGAAGGGCGCCAAAGCCGAGTCCGGGTCCAAGCCCAAGTCCAAGGCCGAGTAGGGAGATCGAACCATGGTCGATACCAGCAAGATCCGGGAGCACATGCCGGTCGTCGGGTCGGATGACGGGCATGTGGGCACGGTGGACCATCTCGACGGGCAGCGCATCAAGCTCACCCGGACCGACCCCGAAGCCGAGGGTCGGCACCACTTCCTCCACGTCGACTCGATCGATGCGGTGGAGGACGGCAAGGTCAAGCTGAACCGGACCTGCGCCCAGGCCAAGGACGAATGGGGCACCGCGGAATAGCGCGGCGCGTCGGGCCGGAATGCGAAGGGGTTGCCCATGAGGCGACCCCTTTTTTCCGGCCTCACCCCGGCCTGGACATCGAGACCGAAGGCCGAGCCCCGGACCGGACGGATTCGTCGATGCGCGCGAGAGGCACGAAATCTACTCCGCCGGCGCGTGCGCGGTCGGCGCCAGCGCCGGGACCGG
>NZ_VRVC01000134.1:0-13018 GCF_008040005.1 Methylobacterium sp. WL19 | reverse complement strand
GGTGCGGGGCGGCGGCGGGGCCTCCGGGCGACGCATGGCATCACCCACGGGGGGGACCGAGAAGCGCTCGGTCGGCCCCGATCCGAGAAAACTCTGGGCCCGGCTCCCAGGCGTCGACACGACGAGGCCGAGGGCGGTGAGGCAGGTGAGAATGCGAACGGACTGCATGGCGATCTCCCTCACGTCCGCACGAGTGGGTCGCTGGACCCGCGGTTCGCCTGCTTTCCTGCTCCTTCGAGAAGGCGGTCGTTCTCGAATTCCAGCATCAGCCGGACCCAGTCCGTCGCGGCCTCGCTGCCGGGAATGCGGCTCGATCCCTGGCGGACGACGAGGGGATTGTCGGACGGGCCGGGCGGAGGGGTGGGAGGCGTGTCTCCGGGAGCGGTGAAGGGCGCCGGGCGCTGGGCCAGGAGGGGGGCCTTCGCCTCCGGTTTCGGCAGGACGGCGGGTGCCTTCGCGGCCTTGGATGCGGCCTCCTCCGTCGAGGCATGCCCGGCCTTGAAGGCATAGCTCGCCGCGCGGAACGGCTCGACCAGGCCCCACCAGATCAGCTGCAGCGTGCCGGAAAGGATGTTCTTGTGCCTGCGGCGGCTCTGCTGGAAGCGCAGGAGAGCGCCGGCATCGCCGTACATCAGGCTCGCCAGCGCCCCGTAACCCTTGGGATCGAGGGGCTGGAACTGCAGGGTGACCACCACCTCATCGCCCGATTGCGTGATCTCGCCGATCTCCACCGGAAGCGGGACCTGCACGGGCGCGCCGTCGATGGGAACCACGGAGAGCTGGCCCATGCGGTGGGTGCTCCCGGCCCCCGGCGGCAGGCCCTCGGCTCCGAAACGGATGGTGCAGCCGAGCGCCGAGGCGCGCTCGATGGCCACATCGAGGGCGCGGCCCCCGAAGACGAGGCGTCCTTGCCGGTCGATCGCCAGCGAAGGGCTCGCCTCGGTGGTCCGGCGCTCGGCCGCCACGCCGAGGGCCACGCCGGCGGTGAGGAGGTTGAAGAAGTTCCACAGGCCCACGACCAGCATCAGGTTGGTGACGCCGGGCTCGAACAGGTAGCGGTAGAGGGCCGTGCCGCAGCCGATGAGCAGGATGAAGTAGACCGCGAAATAGGGCCAGGCCATGGGCGAGAGATGGTCCTGGTCGAGGGCGGCGCCCTTGGCCGTGACGTTGAAGGTCGGCTTGCGCGGCGACACGATCACCGAAATGATCGCGCGGAAGAGATAGAGGCCCTGGACGTATTCGTAGAGCTCCGAGACGAACGGCCAGCGGAACTTTCCGTAGACATAGTTCTGCATCATCAGGTTGATGACGATGTAGGTCGCAGTGTAGGCGATCGACTCATCGACGCTGGCCACGAAGATCTTCAGGTCGAAGAAGATGTGCAGCATGGGCGCGAACATGAAGATCATGCGCGGCACCGGGAAGAACCAGAACGTCATGCTCGACAGGTAGGCGAGCTTCTGGATCGGGTGGAGCCCACGCTTGAACAGCGGGTTCTTGAGCATCAGGATCTGGAACATGCCCTGGCACCAGCGCGAGCGCTGGCCGATGAAGGCCACCAGCGTGTCGGGCTGCAGGCCGGCGATGAGGGGCGTGTCCACGTAGATGCTGTTCCAGCCGCGGGAATGCAGCTCGAAGGCGGTCTCGCAATCCTCGGTGATCGTCACGCCGGAGAATCCGCCGGCCTCGTCCAGGGCGCGCCGGCGCAGGAGGGCGGCCGAGCCGCAGAAGAACGACCCGTTCCACTTGTCGAGGCCGCGCTGCGTCACCGAGTAGAACATCTCGTTCTCGGACGGCATGCGGTCGAAGGTGCGCAGGTTCCGCTCGATCGGGTCCGGATTGAGGAAGGCGTGCGGGGTCTGGACCAGGAACAGGCGCGGATCGGCGGCGAAATGCCCGATCGTCTCCCGGAGGAAGGAGCGGAACGGAACGTGGTCCGCATCGAGGACGACGATGATCTCGCCCTGGGAATGCTTGAGGCCGTTGTTGAGGTTGCCCGCCTTGGCGTGCTGGTTGCGCGAGCGGGTCAGGTAGGTGACGCCGAGCGCCATGCACAGGGCCTGAAGCTCGCTCCGCCGCTGGATCGCCTCCTGCGCCTTGGCCGGGTCGGGATCGGCGCATTTCTGGTCGGTGCCGCCGTCGTCGAGCAGCCAGACGTGGAGCTTGTCGGCCGGGTAGTCGATGAGCTTGGCCGCCGACAGGGTGGTCGAGAGGATCCCCGCATCCTCGTTGTAGCTCGGCACGAAGATGTCGACGGTGGGCAGGTCCTCGGGCGCGCCCATGGGCGGTGTGCTGCGGCGCAGCGGATCGGCGTTGATGATGAGGCTGATGAAGAGGATGAAGACGCAGTAGAGTTCGCCCAGCAGCAGGACGAGGCCGAACCCGAAACTCACCGGATCGGACGGGGACGGCAGCGTGTTCGTGACGCGCCAGAACATGTAGCGCAGGACCACCAGGCTCCCGAGGGCCAGGAAGACGAACCGCGCCGGCGGGTTGTCGAAGAAGATCCACAGCACGATCATCGCCGCCATGGCGCACAGGCTCATGGCGAGCTGATCCTGCGTGCTGATCGGCTGACTCAGCAGAGCGAGTACGGCGACCGTGGACACCAGCCACACGGTCCAGCGCAATGCAGATCTCAAAACGAGTATCCCTCTGGGGGCGGGCAATGGGTCGACGTAGGCAAGTATCGCGCGGCTGGATGAAGCTGTCGTGAGGAAGGATGCTTAACTTCGCAAATCCCGAAACACGACAGAGCCCGGCGGGCCGCGCGCACAGAGTGCGGCCAACCGGTTGCGATTATCTTGCCAGGCTCGAAATAGAGAAATCGCGTTTTTAATGTGTCGTTTTGGACAGGACCGGCCAGCTGCGACGCCGCGGCCATGCACGAGAGTGCGGTGCACCAAAACGGAACACCGCCTGTGCGACGTCAGAACGCAGCCCGGGCCTCTACGCTGGAATAATAGCCGGCGCCCTGGATCCGGTCCTTCACGTAGCCGACGCCCACGGCCATCTTGATCGGGCCGATGGAGAAGCCGGTGACATGGGCGCCGATGCGATACTGGGTGAAGAAATTGTCGCCCAGGAACATCACCTCGGGGCCGATATACACCCCGTCCGCGACCATGTATCCGGCGCGGAAGCGCGTGTAATAGGCGCTGAACTGCGTCGAGTAGGAGCCGTAGGCCGAGACCATCGTGTTTTCCGAGGGTCTGGCATAGAAATTCGCGGCGAGCTTGGCACCGACGCCGGTTCCGACCACCGGGTTGCCCGGATCGAGGATCGAGAGCTGGTTGCTCCGCACGTTGAAGCCGACGAAGCCGGCCAGGGCGGCATCGCGCCAGATCCACTCGTAGCCGGCGCTGAGAGCGGCTTCCTGCTGGTAGCCGTCGACCCGCTGTCCCACCCCCTGACCGGGATAGCTGTAGGTTCCGGCCACGGCCTCGACCCGGACGCGCGGGCCGCTCTGAAGCAGGGTGCCTTCCGTCGCGAAGGTGCCGGTGACCGAGCCGAAGGCCGAACTGTTCGAGGTCACCGCCGCCGAGGCATCCACGGCCGTCGTCCAGGCATCGTCGCGGGCGACCGGCTCGGCACCCGTGTACCAATCCGCAGCCTGCGCCTGCATCCCACCGAGGAAGGCGGGGATGAGGACAGCGGTAAGACCTGCAAAGCGGTTCATGGCGGCACGACCCTGTTGTCCCGACGCGCCCGGATGCATCCCTCAGCGGGTACCGTTACCATCGACGCTGGTTCCTTTATGTTGCGTCAACGTTAACTGGAACCTAACAGCATCCGAGAATTTACGGCCTCTCGAAACCTTACCGAAATCTTGCGCGGCTTGACTTCATTTCGTGCCGCAATCGGACTCGGACATATCCGTTGCAGGGCGGCCGATCCCTGAACCGGGCGCCGTCGCCTCACGGCAGCCCCGAATGGCGCGCGTCACCAGGAACGGCCGGTCGACATGGTGGCAGGCGGGGGACCGGTTGTTCGACGCGGGCGATCCGCTCGACGCGCTCCGGACGGGGGCGACCATCGGCCCATCTCTTCCTCGGCAAGCGACCCTCGGGTCGACGCCGGCCGATGTCTCCGACCGGCGCTCACGGGACGATGCGGGCGCCGGCCCGTCTCAGGCAGCGGCCGAGGGGGCCTTCCGGGCAGCCTCGCGCATGACGGCCGCGAGTGCGGGATAGCGGAACGGCTTCTCGATATGCAGGAAGGCGCGGGCGCTCGCCGGCAACTGGCCCCCCGGGCTCGCGAGAATGACGCGGATCTGGGGATGACGGTTGGTCATGGTCACCGCGAGCTGGAGGCCGCTCACCACGGGCATGGCCCAGTCGGCGATCATCACGTCGTAATCCTTCGCCTCGTCGATGAGCGCCAGGGCGTGCTCGGCCGAGCCGGCCTGGACGACGACGTGACCGAGATCGACGAGGGCATCGGCGAAGCTCTGGCGCACGAGGCTGTCGCTGTCGACGAGGAGGACCCGAAGGGCGGGCATCCGCGCACCGGCCTCGGACGCCTCGGTTTCCGAGGACGCCTCTCCGGCCCGGAGCCAGAGCTCCGCGAGGAAGCCCGTGCCGCCGCTCCCATCCGAGAGGAGCCGGAAGCCGCCGCCGACCTGGGTGAGGAGGGCCGACACCGCCTTGGTCGCCTCGCTGTCGCTCGAGGGCATCTCGGCGGCATGGCGGCCCGGCGTTCCGCTGGCCAGGACGATCCGCACGTAGCGGCCGGAGGCGAGGGCGATGCCCTCGTCGTCCGTCAACACCTTCTCGTCGGCGCCGATGGCGAACCCTTCCGACCCGATGTCGCGGACATGGAAGGCGAGATTGAGGAGGACGGCCTCCAGGACCTTCTCGCTGCACAGCACCTTGGCCAGCCCCGGGCGGACGCGGGTCTCGACCGAGGTCTGGTGCAGCACGTTGGCGCCGAGGAACGGGCCGAAGGCGGCCAGCGTCACACCGACATCGGTCTCCTGAAGGCCGGTATCGTCACGGCGCACGAAGTTGACGAGCCGCCGGGTCAGGCTCGATCCGCGTTGCGCGCCCGACAGGGCGGCATCGATCAGGCGCCCCTGATCCGAGGGAAGGTCATGACGCCGTTGAAGGGTCGCGAGATTGGCGATGACGATGGTGAGGACGTTGTTGAAGTCGTGGATCACCCCGTCCACCACCTTGCGCAGGACGGTACCGGTGCGGGATTCCGCGGGAGCGTCGCTCTCCCGGCGACGGCGATCGATCGGAGAGGTGCTGCCCTCCGCCGGTGAACCGCCGACGCGATCCACGTCCTTCACGGCCTCGCCGACGAATTCGCGGCTCAGCGCATGCAGGATCGTGGGCTTGGCCGTCTGCGTGTCGCCCTCGGCGCGGATGAAGCGAACGAAGAGGCGACGCTGGCCATTCTCCGCCAGGTTCCCGGTGGTGCGCAGAACGACGTCGTGCGGGCCGGGCTGATCCAGCGCCGCCTGCATCGTGAAATCCATGAGGTCGCGGTCGTCCGGGGCGATGCCGCTCTTCAGGTCGGTGAGGGCGACGGCGCGGTCCGGGACCGCATGGGCCGAACGCGTGGCGGGATCGGACCAGGTGACGCTGCCGGCATCGATGTCGATCTCCCAGTAGGTCCAGCCCGACATGGCCTCGAAGGTGCGGAAGCGCTCCCGGATGCGCGAGAGGGCCGAGCGTGTCTCCTGCAGGGCGCGGACGCCGCTGCGCTCCCGCGCGACGAGACGCTCCTCGTGCTCCACCAGTTCGGCGATGCGCGAGGGCGACGAGACGTCCTGCTCGCTTTCGCCGATCAGCTTCAGCCGTCGCACGATGCGATCGCCGACGACCCAGCCGGCGCAGGCCGTGAGAACGCACGCCGCCAGCCACAGCGCCAGGCTGCCATTGTCGGGCAGGGCCGCCTCGAGGCTCCGCGGCAGCCCGGCATTCGGCACCCGCGCCACGGCGAGCCAGCCCGATGGGCCGAGGTCGCGAAATCCAGCGCTTGGCGTCGCCTGTTCCACCACCTCCCGTGCACCGGCCGCCTGTTGCGCCATGAGGCCCGAACCGGGCCGCGCGTCGGCGCCGAGGACGGACAGGCTCATGGCACCGCCCGCGCCACGAGACGGCCCGAGCACCTTGTCCCCGATATCGCCGAGCCACGCCTCGTTGAGGCGCGCGACGAGAACATCGTCGCCTCCGGACACCGTCGCCGAAACCGGGAGCGCGATGTCGAAGACGGTCTGGCCACTGCCCCCCGGGGACGGGACGGCGACGATGGCCTGGGAGGTCCTGGCCCGCAGGAACCAGGACCGGCCGGACACGTCCCGGCCGAATCCAAGATCGTTGCCGGCGACCTTCACGCGGCCATTCGAGCCCACGAGGTTGAGTTCGGCATAATCGGGGCGCAACCTGAGCCATGCGCTCATCACCGGCTGCAGTTCATCCGCATCGAGGCGCGGGGACGCCTGCTTCAGGGTGATCGCGAGGGTCTTGAGATCCTGGACGACGTCATAGACCCCGCGATCGACCGCGGCGGCGAAGCGCTGGGAGGTCTGCGCGGCATCGAGGGGCTTGCGCGCGTCGGTCCGGCCCGGGCCGAAGATCGTCATGCTGCCCACGACGACGGCGATGCCGACGAGCGCGGAGCCTCCCGCCACCAGGGCATAGAGCGACTTCAGCGACATCAGGCTCAAGCCGGACTTCTTCATCTCATCTCACGCTGATGGTTCTCGACATCACGCCGAGAGAGCGTTCCAGACTGTCGGGCCGAGATCAAACATACCGATCAGCGTTAAAAAATCCTTTAAGCTCGACGGTTAGTGGGTTGCAATCGTTGAGGGGTTTCGAACCGAGCGGGATTTTTTCGCCGGTGCGCCCCGGCCTTTCCCGAGGCCGGGAGAACCGCGGGTGGCCCTCTGTCGTCACGTGGCGACCGGATGCGCCACGGGGGCCGAGGGTGTTCCGCAGGCCCGGCAGAAACGCTCGAAGGTGCTTTTGCGGTGGTCGCAGGCGGGGCAGCGCTCGAAGGCGCCGAGGCCGCAATGCGGGCAGAAATTCAGGCTCGGATCGTCGAGGGCGATGGGCCGCTCGCAGCCCGGGCAGGATTTCTTGGCAAGCCGCTCCAGCGCCTGGTCCGTGGCGATCTCGCCCCGGCGCTCCTCTGTCGGGCGCGTTTCCGCGAGTTTCTGCCGCTCGTTGTAGGATTGCAGGGCACCGATCGCGGCGCGGCCGGCGATGAGGGTCACGAGGACGCCGACACCGTATTGAACGTAGCCGCCATAGCTCGGCAGATAGGGGACGAGCTCCACGAAGAACGCGAAGGTCGCCGCGAAGGCGAAGCCCCAGACGAAGGGCCAGTTGCGGCTCCGCCGTCGCTTGAGCAGCAGCCAACCGGCCAGCGCCAGAAGCGGCAGCGTCAGGGCGAGGCGGTATCCGAAGACGCGCAACTCCTGCTCCCGCTCCGCAGCGCCGAGCTTGACCTCGGCCGCCCTACGCCGTTCGCTCTCCGCCCGCGTGAGCGGCTCCTCCTCCTCGGAGAGATCGAGCCGGGCCTTGGCCAACGCTTCCAGCCGCTCCTCGATGGTCCGCTCGGCCCCCTTCAAGGCATCGAGCGCCTGCGTGCGCGCGATCAGGTCGGGATCCTGATCGACGCGCTGCGTCGCGTCGCGGGTCCTCAGCCAATTGGCGAAGGTCTCGCGGGCCGCCTCCGAGGCCGAGCGCGCGGCATCGAGGGCGAGTTGCTCCTGCTCGGTCCGGCGTCGGTTGTCGTCCTGCTCCCGCCGGATCCGCTTCAGGGACTCGGCCGCCGCCTCGTCCGTCGGCCCGTCGAGGAACTGTTCGAGGGTCTGGCGGTGCTCCACCTGCGGCAGGTCGCCGACGACGAGGGAGCCGAGGCCGATGAGGAACCAGGCAAAGAGGAAGGCGATGAGCCAGAGCCCGAGCGTCAACCAGCGTTCGGACAATCTTCGGCTGGACCGCATGCGATGATTCCTGTCGAAGGCCCCGCCCCCAAATCCGCGACGTCGGGGTTGGTCCGCCGCACGTGCGTGACGGTGCCGGAAGCCGGGTGTAGTCGCCTTCGATCCTCACGAACAGACCCGAGCCGGGGCCGATCACGGATCGGTCGCTGGCCCGAGAGGAGAACGAAAAGTCGAGCGTACCGGAGAAAAGCCCGAGACTTCACATCGTCGGACTGGAGCGGGCGATCGGGATCGAACCGACGACATTCAGCTTGGGAAGCTGAGACGCGCCTTTTCGACCCCCTTCCCTGATCCTCTCCACCGCTCGCCAAACCCCTGTGTGAGCTGGGAAAATCCCTGGACCGGGTAGGTATAGAGCCTTGCCGCGGGTTCTCTTTGGCGTGACTGGTATCAGACCCCGGAGCCCGCATGCCCTCCCCGAACGCCCGGACACGCGAGCGCGCCAAACTCACCGCACGCCACGTCGAGGCCGCACGGAAACTTGTGGCGTCAGGCCGGTTGGAGGGGCGCGCTCACGAGCGGGCCGACGAGCAGGAGCGCGGCCTGGTGCTGCGCGTGGGCAAGCAAGGGGGGCCTGGTACCTCAAGACGGAGACCCGGACGGTCCGCCTCGGAGGGCATGGACCTTCCAGTCGCAGCGGCCCAACGATCCCGCATCGACCTGCGCCAGGGGCGAGTTCCGTCGAAGACGAACCTGCGGGTTTGAGAAGTGGCCCACCGGCCCAGGCTGTCCAACGAGGACGCCCGGCGAGAATAAGCGCTGAAAGATCTCGCTTCTCGCGAAATAGCTTAAAGCATTGATTTATACATTGAATCACACGTCGAGGCGGGGTCACGCTTCAAGGCCGATCCACTTCTGAGGCCGGCGACGAAACCGGGCTGAGCAGGGCGATTGCGACCACGTGCACGGCGCAGAATTTTGTACGCGACCTCAAGGGACCTGCCGTTGCACTGCTCTTGCCGACGATGGTCTCCGATCTGGGAGCGTTCCTGCCGACCTCCGGCAATCGACATGGATCAGATCCGATAGGCACGGCCGCACCGTTGGAAGCGCACGACCGCCGGACGCCATGACATCAGACGAACCGCGATCACTTCGGGGGGGTGACGATCTTAGAAATCTTGTCGCAACTCGCCTTCAGAGAAGCGGGATTCGATTGTGTCTCTACGGTCATCGCGTCGAACGCCTTGTCATAGATCCGGGCAAATTCCACCGCCGACAGCCCCTTGGTGGCGAAATCCTGCTGCAGTTTGGAGCGATGTGTCGTTGCTGTGATCCGATCGATTTTGCCACATGCCACTCCGAAGGCATCGAGCTGACCGCCCGCCTCGGCCATGGCTTCGTAATAGCCTTTCGGCGCATTCTGAGCCCACGCCGGAGCGGAAAGAACGAAGCCGAAGGCAAACGCCGCGGCGATCAGATACCCTCTATCGATCATATCCTATTCCTTCTCACATTTGGCTGGAACAGCCGGCCCCTTCACGCACGCATCCTGATCCGTTGCGAAACGATGACCGACCGTAATTCGGCGGGCCGCACCGGCTTCGACAGGATCGGAATGTCCGGCGCCCCCAGATCCTCGCGTACGCACGCCTGGTCGTGGCCGGTCATCACCAGGGCCGGTACGTCGCGGCCTGAGAGAATCCGGATCGCCGCGATGCAGTCCGTTCCCGTCACGCCATGTCCGAGATCGAAATCGGTGATCAGGAGATCCAGATCGGCGACGGCGCCCGGGATCGCGAGTTCGGCTCGCACCTGGCACCCCCATCTACGCAGGAGGCTCGCCGTCGCGATCAAGACGGCCTCGTCATCTTCCACCAGCAGCACCCGCAAGCCCCGCAGCGTCGCGGGCGGATCGAGCGCGTGCCAAGCCTTCGCGGCAACCGGCTCGGGGATGATCGGGAGATTGTCGAAGGTCACGCAGGTTCCGCGCCCCGGTATCGAGCGGAGCTCGACCTCCACGCCCAGGAGTCGGCCGAGGCGCTGGACGATCGGCAACCCCAGGCCGACGCCCTCGATGTCAGAATCGCCCCGTCGGCGAACCTGATAGAATTCTTCGAAGACCTTGGCCTGATGTTCGACGGGGATGCCGGGCCCGCGATCGTAGACCTGGACGGCGAGCCGGCCATTCCGGCGCCGCCGGCAGGCGACGAGAACCGCGCCGCCCGGCGCGTACTTGATCGCGTTGTTGACGATGTTCTGAAGCATCGTCGTGAACAGCGCCCGATCGGTCCCGACGACGACGTTGCAGGGCACGCTGCGGAGTTCGATCCCGTTGATCTGAGCGGCCTGCGAATTCTGGCGCAGAACCTCGTCAATGATCTCGTTGATCTCGACCGGTTCGAGGCGAGGCTGCACCTTGCCGCTGTCGAGCGTCGAGATGTCCAGGAGCGATTTGAACAGCCGGGATACGCTTTGCAGAGACCGCTCGATGTTGTCGACCATCTGCAGTTCCCCGGCGCCAAGCTTCGCGCTGCGCAGACAGGCGGTGAACAGACTGATGGCGTGGATCGGCTGACGCAGATCGTGGCTCGCCTGAGCCAGGAAGCGCGACTTGGACAGGCTCGCCTCCTGCTCGCGTTCGTAGGCGCCGCGCAGGCGTTTCAGCAGATCATAGATGTAGGTCGGCACCAAGATGGTGGTGAGGACAAACGTGAGAACGAGGAAGGGGTTGTCGCGCCAGTACGCGTTGACGGAGGTCGTCACCGCGATCGAGACGAGCCCGGCGACCGTCGAGATCTTCAGAGCCGTCAGACCGAACCGCAACCCGTTCCCGACGATCATGCGCAGGACGATGACGTAAAGCGGGAGGAACGGCGCGCCACCGTAGGCCATCGTGTAGGTGATCCCACCGATGTCGAGGGCGAAGGCGAGGCCGCGCCGTCTTGGACTGCTGCCCGGATGTCGCGAGATCCAAAGATACATCGCGACCGCGAGAAGCCAGTGGACCGTCAGGAGAACGGCGATGATCTTCAGGTCGGGGCCGGCGATCCCGGCGAAGACCCGGGTCAGAACGTACAGGTCGACGCATCCCATCACGACGATCCGGATGAACGCCTGCGCCTTCTCGTTACCGGAATCCTCGTCCCGCTCGCGGTTCATGTCCCTCACCGGTGGACCGGCCTCGTCGGGGCGCCCGTCTGGGATCCGCTCATGCGGAAGGTCGTTCGAGAGCGATGAGCGGCCGGGGGCTCGCCATTCGGCATTGGAATCTCCTCGAGGAGACGGGACACGAGCGTTTGGCGCATTTCGATGTCCGCGGCCTCCTGCCCATCTTAGCGGTATGCGCCCACGGCCTCGTCGATCCGGTAGACGCGGTCATCCGCGTCCGTGGCGGCGCGCACCTTTCCATCCTGTCCCCTCACCGTGCCCGTGCCCGTGAGCGCGACGCGGATCGGCGGCCAGGACAGGAGCCCCGCAGAATCCTCCGGCGGGATGTCGAGGAGGCCCTTGCTCGCACCGAACCGGCAGGCCCCCTCGTCCTCAGGCGGGCAGCTGGCCATCTCTTCGGAACCGGCAGGAACCTCGCCGACGAACGCCCAATGCAGGGGGACCTCCCGGAACCGAAGGAGAAGGATGGAGAAGCCGTTCGACCCTGCCGTCCCGTATGACTTGAGGCGAAGTCCCATCAGCAGGCCTTCCGGCTGATCGTCCTGACCACCGACCCGCGGGCTTCGTCGACCTCCTGTGCATCCCCGTTCCCGTTTCCCGTCCCGATCCGTGAAGTCAGCGTTTCCACGCCCTTCAGCTGCCAGCGAGGGGGCTCGAGGGCGTATGTCACGGCGGCGGATCCCACCAGGGCCACGGCAGCCGCCATGCTTCGATGCGCTGAACGCCCAGCGATTTGACCGGATCGCATCATGGCATCGGGCTTTGCCACAATCCCGGCCAAGCCTACATAGGGCACGTGTACGATCCGGTTCCGGCCCGGCCGGAGCCGGTCATCTCCAGATCCCGGCATGGGCCGCCTTCGCGGCAGCGGCCGAACGAGACGGAACGTTGAGGGCGCGCAACAGGGCCGAGACGTGGATGCGGACGGTGAAGGGAGAGATGTCCAGTTCCCTGGCGATCTCCTTGTTCGTGCGTCCCTTCGCGACGAGGCGCAGAACGTCCCGCTGACGCTGCGTCAAGGACGGAAGGGGGCTGTGCGTCACGGCGATCTCCGAGGTGGCGGCTCGCCGGATCACGAACTCACCCTCGTCGATCGCCGTGATCGCCAGCGCGATCTCGCTGGCGGGCAGCGCCTTGCCGATGAACCCGTCCGCCCCTTCGGCCATCACGGTACGGATCAACTCCTCGTCGTCGATCATCGAGACGACGACGATCGACGCCTTTTCGAACTCCTCACGCAAGCTGCGGATCGAACAGCGAGGATCGAGGCCGGGAAACAGCAGGTCGAGGATGAAGGTCTTCGGTGGCCGCCCGGCGCGGGCGAGCGCCAGAACCTGCTCCATCGTGGCGGCCTCCTGAACGAGCGCTTCCGGAAAGAGGCGTTCGGCGACGTGCCTCATCCCTTCGCGGAACAGCGGATGGTCGTCGGCGACGATGACGGTCTCGGCTCCTCGAGCCGTCATCTCGCGTACGCTCATGTCACTGGGAGCACCTTCCATCGTTCCGTGCCAAGCGTTTGATGGCCGGCATGCCCATCACGGGCCGGGCGCGGCATAGCTCATGTGCACTACTAGATCGATTTCCGAGGCCTGACTAGAAGTTTGCTCATGCCTAGTGGCAGGAAAGAATCCACTCCTTTTGAGAATAAGAATTATCCACCCTCAGATATTATGGCAAAAATATATCAATATGGGCACAAATTTGCGGTAATAGTTTCCAGAGAGATTGATGATGTTGGATGCTGAGCGCCAAGTTCTATACGGCTCGACCCGACTTTTCCGGTCTCGACACGCTGTCCGTCGACGTGACCTTCAGTAACGGTCGGACGCTCCCCTACACCTTTCGGATCACGGTGCCGGAGGGCGAACGCCGCCAGGCTCCCGCCGTCTCGCAAGCGCCCGCCCCGCGCGACGGCGGCAGGGGCAGCGGCCGGCCGGCCGAAAC
>NZ_VRVC01000133.1:0-13065 GCF_008040005.1 Methylobacterium sp. WL19 | reverse complement strand
GGCGGGCGCCTGCTGGCGCTGGCCGCCCGACCGGTGCGCCGGGCGCAGGGGACGGGCGGGACCGTGATCGAGGCCTATCGCGGCTACGGCTCGACGAGGGAGATCTTCCTGATCGGCCGGGTCTTCCGGCAGGCACGCCGCGAGCCGAACCCCGAGGCCGACGACATCGCCGCGGATCTCCGCGACATCGCCCGGCGCATCCGCAGGCGCAAGGTCGCCGATGCGTCCGTCGTCGCGCGCTTCGGCGGGGCCGAGACGACCGCCGTGACCGACCGCGACGGCTATTTCCGGGTGAGCCTCAAGCCACCGAACGTGCCCGCCGGCGAGGACCATTGGCACAGCGTCGAACTCGAACTCGCGGCCGATCCGCCGGTGCGGGCGCAGGGGCGGGTGTTCATTCCCCCTGAGAACTGCCGCTTCGTCGTCATCAGCGATATCGATGATACGATCATGCATACGGGCGTGGCCAACAAGCTCAAGATGCTGTGGCGCCTGTTCGTGGCCGATGCGGAGGACCGCGTCGCGTTCCCGGGAGCGGCGTCCCTGAGCCGGGCGCTGCATGCGGGCGCCACCGGCGACCAGTCGAACCCGATGCTCTACGTCTCGCGGGCGCCCTGGGGCATCTACGACATGCTCAGTGAGTTCTTCCGGCAGCACGGGATTCCGGCGGGGCCCGTGCTGTTCCTGCGGGAATGGGGCCTCTCCTGGCGCCATCCGCTACCGCGCCGCGCCGAGGACCATAAGCGCGACCTGATCCGCCACATGCTGGCGCTCTACGGCGACCTGCCCTTCGTGCTCATCGGAGATAGCGGCCAGCACGACCCCGAGGTCTATGCCAAGATCGTCTCGGAGAATCCCGGCCGGGTGCTCGCCGTCTACATCCGCAACGTCTCGCGCGACCCGTGCCGGGCCGAGGAGATCGAGCGCCTGTCGCAGGCCATCCTCGAGGCCGGCAGCAGCCTGGTGCTGGCCGGAGACACCACAATCATGGCCGAGCATGCCCTTTCGCTCGGCCTCATCGGCAAGGAGGGAGCGGACGCGATCCTGGCGGAATGCCGGTCACAGGTCATGCCGGAGACGGTGGAGCCGATCGTCATCGAACCGGACGACGACAAAGCCACCGCCCAGAAGGCTCCGGCCTGAGAGCGGGGCTGCGTCGCCCCGTCAGTACCCGTATCCGTCATAGCCCCGGCGCGAGGGCCGATAGCCGTATTCGCCGGCGCCGCCATAGGGGCGGGGGGCGACGTAGCGCCGGCCATAGGTCTGCAGATAGGGGTCGAGGCGGGGATCGCGGTAATTGCCGTTGTTCACGCCGGCCGAGCGGTCGTTGCCGCTCAATGCAGAGTAAGGCGAGAGCCCATCGCCACCACCGCCGGTGCCGCCGCGCGCCAGGGCGGCACCGGTGAGGCCGAGGAGCAATGCCGAGGCGAGGGTCGTGCGGATGAGAGTCCGTGTCATGCCGGTCTCCTTGATCGGGTCGAAGTGATCGACGAAAACAACGACGCGGTGAATCGCACGGTTCCCGGAGTGACCGGTATCAGCTCTTCTTGCGCAGCGGCCGGGTGAACAAAGATCCGGCCCGCTCGAATCCCGTGCTGTCGCAGAAGGCCGGCAAGGTCTCCTCACCGGGCGCGGCGGCGAGTTCGAGGGTGGTGCATCCCGCCATCCGGGCGGCCTGCGACGCGGCCTTCAGCAGGAGACGGCCGATGCCGCGTCGGCGCTCGTCCGGTCCGACCAGGAGGCCGGTGATCTGGGCGACGGGCTGAGCCGCCGTCAGCGAACGGTACCAGTGCAGGACGACGAGACCGCTCGGCGGCCCCCATTCGACGGCGATGAGGGCCGTCCCGCTCCCAAGGCGCAAGGCCTCCAGCCGTTCGGCCAGATCGCTCACCGCTATGGACTGTCCCGATGCCTGGAACAGGGCGGCAAGGCCCGCCGCATCGGCAGCGGTCGCAGCCCGGATCTCGAGCCCATAGCGGCTAGCCAAACGCGTCTCCGGTGGATGTCATTGGGACATCCATAGACCACCGGCGGAGAACTCGGGACGTCTCCTCGCGCGCGACCCGTCCGCGCGGTCATGAAGACGGACGGGGCGGTGCACCCTCGGCACACCGCTCCGTCCATCCGCCACGCCTCGCTTGGGGGAAGTCGGAGCGCAGCGGATCCGTTTCGCGCCGCTCTGTTTCTGAATGATGTCCGCCCCTCGCCCGACCCGCAGATTCAGCGGTCGCAGCCGATGCAGATGTCGCGGACCACACGGTTGCGCATCGGGCCGGTCCTCTGGTTCGGAAGCTCGCCGCTGAAAGCATGGAGCTGCGGTCGCGCAGGAGGCTCGGGATGTCGGACGGGCTCACTCGGGACGGTGCTCGGCCGGGGTGCTGGCGGTGTCAGCGCCATGTTCTGAGCGGCACAGGGGATGGCCGATGCCAGCGCGGCACTCAGGATACCGGCCCCGTAGATCCATCTCGACATGGTCAAGCCTCCGCCCGACTCCTCAACGCGCTGGCGGGGCATACGGTTCACGGCGGAAGCCGGGGCGGTTCAGCCCGCGCCTTCCTGCGCCGCGAGCCAGTCCGTGAGCCCGGACAGGGAGCGGAAGTCGGAGACGGCATGGACGGCCGCGCCCGGCATGGCGTCCCGCGCCATGGTCGCCAAGGCATGTCCGGGGCCGAGTTCGAGGACGGCCCGCGCCCCGGCCTCGCGGATGCCGTCGAGGCAGGCCGCCCAATCGATGGCCTGCGAGATCGCTTCGGCCAGCTTGTCGAGCCCCTTGGCGGCATCGAAGACCGGGGCACCGTCGAGACCGCTGAGGAGGCGAGGCGGCGGCGACGGGCCGAGGCGAGACGGCGTCAGGATCTCGGCGCGCGCCAGCGCCGCGCGAAACCGCGCGCTGGCCGCCGCCAGGAGCGGCGTGTGCGAGGGGGTATGGACCGGCAGAACCACCGCCCGCGCCGCCCCCGAGGCGAGAGCCCGAGCGCACAGCGATTCGAGATCGGCCACGGCCCCGCCGGCGACCACGCTGTCGGCGGCGTTGAGGATGGCGAGATGGCAGCCATGCTCCTCGACCAGGGCCGCGACCCGCGCGCGCGACAGGCCGCGAAGGCCGGCGAGCCCGTAGCCCGGCCCGCTGGCCTCATCCATCGCCTCGGCGCGCGCGGCGGCCAGATGCAGAACCGAGGCGGGCGAAAGCCGCCCCGCGCAGCCCCAGGCGGCGAGATCGCCGATGCTGTAGCCGGCCAGGACCACACGGCCGTGGCTCCCGTCTCGCAAGACGGTCCAGGCGGCGAGGCCGGCGACGCAGCAGAGGATCTGACCCGTGCGGTTGCCGTGCAGGGCCGGGCCGCCCGTCCGGGCGAGGTCGCGCGGGTCGGCGCCGAGGAGAGGCATCGCCGCCGCGAAGATGTCCTGAGCGGCGGGATGATCGGCCACGAGATCGAACATGGCGGGATGCTGGCCACCCTGGCCCGAGAGCAGGACCGCGAGACTCATGCCGTCTCCAATCCGTCGACGAACAGGGTCATGGCGAGGAGGTCGGCACTGCCGCCGGGACTGAGATTGCCCGCGACGAAGGCCCGGTGGACGGCCTCCGCTCGTGCCCGCCAATCGTCCCGCGCGACGCCTCCTCCGGCGAGGAAGGCCGTGGCCGAGGCGCGGGCGAAGGCATAGCCCGCCTCGCCGCCGCGATGGAGCAGGTTGGTATCCTCGAGATGGGCGATCAGGGCGAAGCAGGCCTCGACCCGCGCGGCCTCCTCGTCGCCGGGGCGGAGATGCCGCGCCCGGCGCAGGGCGGGCAGCCCAATGGCGTAGAGGGTTGGAAATCCCGCCGCAGCTTCGGCGGGCGCGCCGCCGATCCCGTAGCGTCGCCGCGCCGCCGCGCCCGGCGCATGGAGCAGGACGGGTCCGGCGAGGATCGCCTCGCCGTAACGCTCGCTCACGAGACGCCCGAGCGCTCCCGGCGGCAAGCGGCAGGCCGTGTGGGCGAGGGCGCCCGCCGCAGCGGCGAGCAGACCGAGGCCGAAGATGGCGCCGCGATGGGTGTTCACCCCGCCCGTCGCCTCCCGCATGGCGGTTTCGGCCTCAATGCCGATCCGTCGAAGGGCAGGCATCCCGGCCCCTGCGGCTCCGGCATCCGCCAACTCGGCGAAGTAGGGCAGGAGGGCCGTGGCACTGGCGCGAAAGGTGCCGGCATCCATGTCGGCATGGCTGCCGCGATCCACATGGCTGACGAGGCCGGGCTTCGGGTAGGTCTCGACTTCGCGGCGCAGGGACTCGACCGCGCGTTCCGCGATGTCGCCGGGGCTGAGCGGAATCCGGGCGTCCCTGACCGGAGAGCGGGCGAGGGCGATCATGACGTCACTTCCGCGAGAAGCGACGCGGCGGGGCGCAGGGCGAGGCTTTCCCGCCCCTTGCACAGGACGGTTCCGCCGATGGGAGCGTCGAGCAGTTCGCGCCAGTTGATGCCGGCCCGGTCGGGCAGGACGATCTCGCCGTCGAGGCGCATGGGCGCGCCCGCCTCGATCCGCGCGAGGCCCTGCAGAAAGCGAGGAACGACCCGGCCAGAGACAGGCCAGAGCAGGTCGAGATCGGAGCCCGGCCCGAGATAGGGAAGACCGGTCAAAGCCTGCCACTGCAGGCTTCCGAACACATGCGGCACGAGGCGGTGCTCGCGCCCGAGGGCCAGCACCTCATCGACCACCGGCCGCCATGCCGGCGGTGCGGTCTCCCGCGCGCTCTCCAGGGTGACCGGCCCAAACCGACTCGCGGCGGCGGCCGGCAAGGCGAGGCCGATCCGACGCTTGCCGGCGGAAGGCGGCAGCGGCAGGCCGGCGGGGATGTGGTCCGCCGGTTCGGCGGGATCGCGGCGGCGGGTGATGACCGGCCAGCCGCGACGGGCCCATTCGGCGAGATGGGGAACGCCGTCGAGATCCCGGCGGCCGGCGAGGAGGCGCGCCCAGGATTCCGGGTCGACGCGCAGGAGGTCGTGGCGAGCGAGCCCCGACGCCTCGTCCTCAGTCACGGGGGGCCGCGTCGCCCGTTGCCGCCCGCATCACCCGCCCGGCGATGTCGCGCGCCATGAGCCGCCCGCCGCGTACCTCGCCGAGGGCGTCGCGGCCATCCGTTGTGGAACTCCCGGCGATGAGGGCTTCGATCTGGGGGCCGAGCGGCGTCGATGGGTCGAGCACGGCATGGACCGCCCCGGCCTTCACCATATTGTCGAGGCCGGGCGCGAACACGGAGGTGGATGTCGCCATCTCCTCCAGCCGCTCGAGGGGGAGCTTGGTGACCCGCGCCACCGAGGCCAGGTCCATCACGCTCGGATGGGCGCCGGGCAGGGCGGCGAGCACCCGTGTCGCGAGAGCGGTGGCGATGAAGGCGCCTGCCGCCGTGTGCCCGTAGACGAGGCCGATGGTGGGGTGGCCGCTGGCATCGGCGAGGAGCAGCGCCTTGGCGAGATGGGCGAGATACTCGTTGAGGCCGAGCAACTCGTCGCGGCGACTCATGCGCTGGCTGTCGGAATCCACGGCGACAAGGATCGGCGTCTCGCCGCCCCGGCGCACCACATCGAGGACGCGTCCGGCGAGGAGACAGGCGCCCTCGATCCCGAGCGGGGTGTTGCCGTCGATCCCGACCACCGCGAGACGGCCCGCCCCGAAAGGCCCGTCGCCGCCGATGAGGCCGTCCGCGACCTCGACGCCGTGCCCTTCGGGAAACAGCGAGGCCAGGATTTCAGCGAGCGTCATGGGGCGCCTCCGGCAGGCGGGCGAGAAGGGCATCGAACCGGTCCGTGTCCAGGCCCGGCACGGCGGCGGGATCGTTCACGCCGAGGCGGCTCCAGATCTCGGTGGCGTCGCGGGCGTCGCCGAACCGGTCGAGACGGGCTTCGAGGCGCGCCTGCTCTGCCTCCAGGGTGGCGAGATCGAAGGCCGGCGCCTTGCCGATCTGTTCGCGGGCGGCATCGCGAAACGCGCGGATCGTATCGTCCGCGAAAGCGTCCGCCCCGCCGATGAGCCGGCGGTGCTTGCCGCCCATGGTGCGCCAGACCAGCGCCCGGTCGCGGGAATCGAACTCCTCCGCCCCCTTGTTGGTCTCGATCACCTCCGGGCCGGAGACGCTGATGCGTCCCCCTTCCGAGACCACGAGGCGCGAACAGGTGCCGGCGATGAGGCCGCCGCCGCCGTAGCAGCCGGCGCGTCCGCCGATCAGCCCGATCACCGGCACGCCGGCCCTGCGCAGGTCGGCGATGGCGCGCATGATCTCGGCGATGGCGGTCTCGCCGGCATTGGCCTCCTGCAGCCGGACGCCGCCGGTATCGAACAGGATCAGCACCGCCGCCGGCCTCACCTGGAGGGCCGCCCGCAGCAGGCCGACGAGCTTGGCGCCGTGTATCTCGCCGAAGGCCCCGCCCATGAAGCGGCCCTCCTGCGCGGCCAGGAGGACGAGCGAACCGCCGAGGCTCCCGCGTCCCACCACGATGCCGTCGTCGAAGGCGCGCGGCAGGTCGAAGGCGGGCAGGTGCGGACTCATCACCCGCTGTTCGGGGCCGAGGAACTCTTCGAACGAACCGGGATCGACGAGAGCGTCGAGGCGGGCGCGGGCGCTGGCCTCGTACCAGCTCTGGTCGAGGGGATCGGCGGAGAGGGAGACGGGGCTCATCGCCATCACACGGCCTCCATCAGCCGGGCCCCCTGGAGCAGGCGCAGGGTCACGGTGTCGGGCCGTGCCCCGCCGTCGTTGATGGTGATGCGCAGGCCGCCGGGCTGCCGGCGCGCCACGAAATCGGAGACCACCGCCTCCCAGACCGGTCCGTAGCCGTTGATCGCGGTATCGATCTCGACGATGCATTCGTCGGGCGCGAGGCTACGCTCCATCAGCACTTCGAGGTTGCCCGAGGCGACCACGCCGGTGATCGCCTGGGCCTTGGTGCCGGGCAGGGGCTTCGCCGTCCGATGCCGGAAGGTCAGCTTTTCCATGGGGTGGCGCTCCCTCACCAGTTCCGGAACTTGGCCGGCGGCTCGTAGAGGCCGCCCGACCAGTGCACGAGATCCTTGATCGACCGCGCCGCCAGGAGCGAACGGTCGGCGTCCAGGGGATCGATGCCGAGATCCTCCGGCCGGCGGATGATTTTTCGCGCGCGCAGCGCCTCGACCATGGCGTGGTCGCGGCCGCGCCCGACATCGGTGTAGCCGGCGACCCCGCGGATCGCCTGCTCGCGCTCGTCGAGCGTCCGGCACAGGAGCAGGTTGGCGATGCCCTCTTCCGTGACGATGTGGGTCACATCGTCGGCGTAGACCATCACCGGAGCCAGTTCGAGATCGAGCTTGCGCGCCAGTTCGAGGGCGTCGAGCCGCTCCACGAAGGCCGGGACCAGCTTGTCGCCGAAGGTCTCGACCAGCTGCACCACGAGCTTGCGGCCCCGGCGTAGCGCCGGATCGCCGGTGCCGCCGGCCTCCTCGCCGGCCTTCATCCAGGGGTCCGAGGGGTGGCGCCTGCCATGCGGATCGGAGCCCATGTTCGGCGCGCCGCCGAACCCCGCCACCCGGTTGGTGGTGACGGTGGAGGAATTGCCCTGGAGATCGATCTGCAGGGTCGAGCCGATGAAGAGATCGCAGGCATAGAGCCCCGCCGTCTGGCAGAAGGCGCGGTTGGAGCGCAGGCTTCCGTCCGATCCGGTGAAGAACACGTCCGGCCGCTCGCGGATGTAGCGGTCCATCCCGACTTCCGAGCCGAAACAGTGGATCTGCTCGACCCAGCCCGATTCGATGGCCGGGATCAGGCTCGGATGCGGGTTGAGCGCCCAATGGGTGGCGATTTTGCCCTTGAGGCCGAGCCGCTCGGCGAAGGTCGGCAGCAGCAGCTCGATGGCGGCGGTGCCGAAGCCGATGCCGTGGTTGAGGCGGCGGATGCCGTATTCGGCGTAGATCCCCTTGATCGCCATCATGGCCATCAGGATCTGCGTTTCGGTGACCGCCGCCGGATCGCGGGTGAAGAGCGGCTCCACGTAGAACGGCCTGTCGGCCTCGACCACGAAATCCACCCGGTCGCCGGGGATGTCGACACGGGGGACCCGGTCGACGATCGCGTTCACCTGCGCGATCACGACGCCGTTCTTGAAGGCGGTGGCCTCCACCACCGTCGGCGTATCCTCGGTGTTGGGGCCGGTATAGAGATTACCGTCACGATCCGCCGAGACGCCCGCGATGAGGGCGACATTGGGCGTCAGGTCGATGAAGTAGCGCGCGAAGAGTTCGAGATAGGTGTGCACCGCGCCGAGCGCGATCTGCCCGCCATAGAGCATCCGGGCGATGCGGGCGCCTTGCGGCCCGGAATAGGAATAGTCCAGGCGCCGGGCGATGCCCTGCTCGAAAATGTCGAGATGCTCGGGCAGCACGATGCCGGACTGGACCATGTGCAGGTCGTGGACCCGCGCCGGGTCGCAGGCGCTCAAGCCCCTGGCGAGACAATCCGCCTGTTTCTGGTTGTCGCCTTCGAGGCAGACCCGGTCGCCGGGCAGCAGCACCGCCTCCAGCAGGTCGACCACCGCCGACGCGGCCACGAGCTTGCCCTCGGCATGGACCCGGCCGCGCTCGATCCGCGCGTCCCTGGCCTTCCGCTGCACCCGCCAATCGGCCATCCGATCCGCCTCTCGTCATCCGGCCCCGCATCGGCGGAGACCGTGGGAACGCGCGGCCAGCGACAAGTCGCGGACCGTCCCGTATCGCACCATGCGTACCCCGTCCGGCGATCAAGTCAACGCTGGGTATACCGATATGGGTGATCGTCGCTGTAAAGAATACGAGATGGCGACAGGACGAGGCCTCGGCATTCCGGGCGTGCTAGGAGCATCCCAATCCCGCTTGACGATCCGCCCCATCTGCGATGAGGGACATCGTAAGGCGGGCCGGCAACGCAAGCGGGGAGGGGACGACGACCATGGACGGCATCGCCGAGGAGCGGGGGCTTCTCTCCGACCTGATCCGCAACGCCCTGACCGACGAGATCGCGGCCGGCACCCTGAGCGCGGGCACGGCCCTGGACGAACAGGATCTCGCCGACCGCTTCGGCGCTTCCCGGACGCCGGTGCGGGAGGCGTTGCGCCAGCTCGCCTTCAACGGTCTCGTGGAGTTGCGCCCGCGCCGGGGCGCCGTCGTCACCCGGATGACGCCGGAGCGGATCATGGACATGTTCGAGGCGACCGCCGAGTTCGAGGCGATGTGCGTGCGCCTCGCCACCTACCGGATGACGCCGCTCGAGCGCAGCCACCTCATGGACCTGCATGCCCAATCGAAGGCGATGGTGGAGGCGGGCGATGTGGACGCCTACGACACGCTGAACCGCGGGTTTCACGAGGCCCTCTACGGCGCCACCCATAACGGCTTCCTGCTGGAACAGGCGCTCGCCTTGCGCACGCGGCTCTCGGGGTTTCGCCGCACGCAGCTGCGCCATGGCGAGCGGATCCGGACCTCGCGCACCGAGCACGGCGAGATCCTGGCCGCCATCGCGGAGGGCGACGGCGACGCCGCCGCGAGGCGCATGCGCGCCCACATGCTCAACGCCGCCAGCGCCATCGGCCATTACATCGCCGAACATGCCGGTGCGTGAGGCGATCAATCGCGACGACGGACGGATGAGTCCGCCAGTCGTGCTTTGGTTTGGAATTTGCTCCGGGCAAGGGGCGGAGTTCGCCCCTTACGAGAGGTCGGGCGACCCCGCTGGCCATTGTCCAAGCCGGACAATGGGGTTGCCGGGAATCGTTGGAGGTTTAGCCATGCGCCGTTGCCGATCTGTTGTCGCAGCAGTCTTTTGCACAACTGTACTGGCGATCGTGGCGGAACCCTCCGTTTCCAAAGCCGACATCTCAACGGAAAACTTGAAGCGTGCGCCCCTCGCCCAAGACACGGTCAGGAAGGTCGTGGATGGCATCGCCGCCGAGCTGAGAGAAGGATACGTATTTCCCGATTTGGGAAAGCAGGCCGCGGATGCAATCCAACGTGATCTGGACGCCCATGCCTATGCGATGGCGGACGATCCCGGCGAGTTCGCCAGGCAACTGACCGAACGCCTGCGGTCGCTGACCAGCGATAACCACGTGAGAGTGATCCATGGCGATCCCTTCGCGAACCGGCCCAAGCCTTCGGACAGGCAGGGGTCCGGCTTTCAGGTCAAGCGGTTGGCTGGCAATGTCGGATACATCCACCTCGCCAGCTTCGTTCCCCCCGGGGATTTCAAGCCGGCCGCCGACAAGGCGATGCAGGACCTATCGGATACCTCTGCGCTCATCGTCGACATGCGCGACAATGGCGGCGGCCATCCGGCTTCCGTCGCCTATCTCGTCATCTTCTTTCTCGATCCAAGCCAGCGCGTTCACATCAACGATCTGATCTGGCGCAATCGCGGGACGACGAGTTTCCGAACGGAGTCGTTCTGGAGTTCGCCCACCCAGGTGAGCTACCTCGGCAAGGCGGTCTACGTGCTGGTCGGTCCCAAGACCTATTCGGCGGGCGAGGAGTTCGCTTACGATCTACAGGCCCTGAAGCGTGCGACCATCGTCGGCGAGAAAACGCGCGGGGGCGCCAATCCAGGTGGCCTCACCGAGCTCGGGGCAGATTTCTTCGTCGTCGTGCCGACCGGAAGGGCAGAAAATCCGATAACGGGCGGCAACTGGGGCAGTGTCGGCGTGAGCCCGAATGTGTCGGCCACCTCCGAGGTCACGCAAGAAGCGGCGCTGGCTTTGGCGACGCGCGACAGCAAGTTGTAGGGTCGGCACGTGCGCTTTCAGCTCATCCTTTCGGGACAGCAGAAAGGAAAGACATCACCCGCTCCGTCGCCCACAGCCATACCGCACACCGGGACATCACCGTTCCACCTGCCACGTTGACGGCGCGCGAAGCGGTGCCGTAAGGCCACGTGATGCGGAAGCTCTCGCCAGGGACGGCCGGCCTGCGCGCGATCATTGCCATGATCGCGCTCTACGGCCTGTGCCTCCAGGCCTTCCTCGGCACGATGACGCCACCGGCCCAGGCGGGATGGGAAAGCGCCCTTTGCGGGCATGACGCAGCGGGCGATCCTGCCGATGCGAGCCCGGCCTGCGCGCATGCGTGCTGCACGGCGGCCCATGCGGGACCGCAGGCGCCGGGGCAGGACACGGCCTTCGAAACGGTGGTCTGGCAGGCTCGCCCCGCCCCGCTTGCGCCACGTGCGGACGTGGCGGTCCCCGCCGCGCGGGCACCGCCCGACCAATCCATCGGATCGCGAGGTCCGCCTTCCGCCTGAGAGATCAGACCGTTTCGATCGCTCAGACCCGGATTGACCCCGATGACCCCATCGTCCCAGGGCGGCGCCCACGCATTTCGCGGGTCCGACGCCATGCGCGCGTCGCGCGACGGCATCTATCGCGCCGTCTGGCGCTGGCACTTCTACGCCGGCCTGCTGTGCCTGCCCTTCCTCGTCCTGCTCTCGACGACCGGCGCGATCTACCTGTTCAAGGACGAGATCAACGCCACGCTCTTCGCCCACCGCACCGAGGTGGCGGCGCAGAACCGAGCGCCCGTGAGCGCGAGCCGCCTCGTCTACACCGCCTCCGAAGCGGTTCCGGGCGGTGTGCCGGTCTCCTTCACCGGCCCGGCCTCCGCGACCGCCCCCACCCTCGTGACCATGAGGGAGGGCGGCAGCCGGATTCAGGTCTACCTCGACCCCTACAACGCCGACGTCCTCGACGTCGTGGACGCCGAGAGCGACCCGATGATGGTGGTGAGGCGCCTGCACAGCCTCAGCTATTTCGGCACGGTCGCCAACGGCATCGTGGAGGTGGTGGCGGGGTTCGCGATCATCCTCGTCGTCACCGGCACCTATCTGTGGTGGCCGCGCGGGCAAGGGGGCGGGAAGGGGGGTGGTGTCGTCACCGTCCGGGCGAGGCCGTCCAAGCGCGTCTGGTGGCGGGACCTCCACGCGGTGACCGGGCTCGTGGCCGGCGCCGGCCTGTTCTTCCTCGCGATCACCGGCCTGCCCTGGTCGGTCTGGTGGGGCCAGCAGGTCCGCGCCCTGTCGAACGAGGCGGGGCTCGGCCAGCCGCGCGCCCTGTGGGCAGGGAAGGCGGTGTCCGCCGTGCCGATGAAGGACCGGCTGACTCAGGCGGGCTGGACCATGGAGGACGCACCCATGCCGGTCTCGCAACCGGCGGACGCGCCCGCCATCGGCCTCGACCGGGCCCTGGCCATCCTCGACGGCCTCGGCATGCCACGGGGCTACGAGGTCGCGCTGCCCGAGGGAGCGACCGGCATCTATGCCGCCGCGATCTACCCGCGCGACGTCGACCGCCAGCGGCTGATCTCCCTCGACCAATATACCGGCGCCCCTCTGGTGGACGTGGCCTTCGCCGATCTCGGCGGCGTCGGGCAGGCGATCCAGTACGGAATCGGCCTGCACAAGGGCGAGTATTGGGGCCGCCTGAACCAGTTGGCGATGCTCGCCTTCTGCCTCGCCACGATCCTGCTGAGCGTCACCGCCGCGGTGATGTGGTGGAAGCGCCGGCCCGCCGGCGGTCTCGGCGTCCCGCCCTGGCCGCGCGACCGCCGGATCGCCGCCACGGTCACCGCCCTGGTCCTCGGGCTGGGCGCTCTGTTTCCGCTGACCGGCCTCGCCATCCTCGCCATGATCGGGCTCGACCTCGGCATCCAGGCCCTCCGGCGCCAAGCGCGGCGACCGGCGGCGGCCTGATCCGAGCGACGCGGGGACCGCGCCCGTGACCGACCTCATCCGCCTGCGTCGCACCCTGCGCCTCTGCCTCGGCAGCGGGTTGATCCTGCTCGCCCTGTGGGGACAGGCGATCGCGCCGCTGGCCGGCTTGCGGATTCCGGGAGCGCTCGCCGCCCTCGACCATTCGGCGATCTGCGGCCATGCGGAGGGCTCTCCCGCCATCGGAGATCGGGCTCCCGCCACGCCGGCCTGCAAGGCCTGCCCGCTCTGCGCCCTCGGGCTGTCGAGCCCCCTGGTTCCCCAGGCGCCGTCGGTGGCGCGGCGCCTGGGATGGCACGCGCTGGCCTGGGCGATCCCGCCGCCATCCGTGCC
>NZ_VRVC01000132.1:0-13179 GCF_008040005.1 Methylobacterium sp. WL19 | reverse complement strand
GCGCCGCCGACCGCCTCGGGCGCTGGCCTTCGAGCCGGGCCGTGTTCTTCCGCGACGGGCGTCCGCTCCAGCGGGGCGAGACCCTGGTCCAGCCCGATCTCGCCGCGACCCTCGCGGCCATCGCCGAGCATGGACCCGATGCGTTCCATACCGGCCCGATCGCGGAGCGGATCGCGGCGGCGGCGAGACGCGTGGGCGGAGTGCTGACGCCTGCCGATCTCGCCGCCTATCGCCCCGCGATCCGCCAGCCCATTCGCGGCACCTACCGCGGCTACGAGATCGTCTCGATGCCGCCGCCGAGTTCCGGCGGCGTCCATCTCATCGAGATCCTCAACATCCTCGAAGGGTTCGACCTGGCCGCGATGGGCGCGGGCAGCGCCCAGGCCCTCCACATCCTCGCCGAGGCGATGAAGCCGGCCTATGCCGACCGCGCCACCTGGCTCGGCGATCCGTCCCGCTCGGAGGTGCCGGTGCGGGGCCTCACCGCCAAGGCTTATGCCGCGACCCTGCGCGCCGCCATCGACCCCGCTCGCGCCCGCCCGGCCGAGGCGGTGAAGGCCGGCGACCCGCTGCCTTACGAATCCGACCAGACCACCCACTATTCCGTGGTGGACCGCGCCGGGAACGCCGTCTCCACCACCACGACCCTCAACTTCTCCTACGGGCTCGGCCTCGTGGCGGAGGGGACCGGCGTCCTCCTCAACAACGAGATGGACGATTTTTCCGCCAAGACCGGGAGCGTCAACGCCTATGGCCTCGTGGGCGGCCCCGCCAATGCGGTGGCGCCGGGCGCCCGGCCGCTTTCCTCGATGACCCCGGCCATCGTGCTCAAGGACGGGCGCCTCGTCCTCGTCACCGGAAGTCCGGGCGGCAGCCGCATCATCTCCACGGTGCTGCAGGTGATCGTCAACGTCATCGATTTCCGCATGAACCTCGCCGAGGCCGTCACCGCCCCGCGCATCCATCACCAATGGCGGCCCGACGTGCTGTTCGCCGAGGACGGGCTCTCGCCGGACACCCTCGCCCTGCTCCGGGCGAAGGGACACGCGGTGCGGGTGGGGTCGAGTTCGGGCTCGGCCAATTCGGTGATGACGGGTGACGGGCTCGTGGCCGGGGCCGCCGACACGCGCCAGCGCGGAACCCTGGCCGAGGGCGAATAGGGCGGTTCGGGTCGGGCGGATGGTGCGGCGGGACGGCGCGCGCTACAGGAAGGGCATCATTCCGGGTTTCCGATGCATATCCTTCGCTCCATCGCCTTCAACATCGTCTTCTACCTCGCCACCGCCCTCATCGCGATCGGCGGCTTGCCCGCCCTCGTCTCGGAGCGGGCCTGCATCCGTGTCGCCCGGTTCTGGGCCAAGGTGAGCCTGTGGCTGCTGCGCGTGGTCGGGGGCGTGCGCGTGGAGTTCAGGGGGTTGCACCACCGCCCCCCCGGCGCGCTGCTGGTGGCGTCCAAGCACCAATCCGCCCTCGAGACCCTGGCCCTCGTCACCGCCTTCCCGGATTTCGCCTATATCCTCAAGCGCGAGCTGCTCTGGATTCCGCTCTTCGGCTGGTTCCTGTCCCGTTCCGGCATGGTCGCCATCGACCGCTCCAAGGGCACCCGCGCCATGGCGGCGATGAACGAGGCGGCGGCCCGCGCTATCCGCGACGGGCGCCAACTCATCATCTTCCCCGAGGGCACCCGCAAGGCGCCGGGTTCGCCCCCCGCCTACAAGCTCGGCATCACCCATCTGTACGCGGCGCTCGGCGTACCCTGCCTGCCCGTCGCCCTCAACAGCGGTCTCTACTGGCCGCGCCGCCAGCTGACCCGCCGCCCCGGCACCACGGTGATCGAGTTCCTCGCCCCCATCGCTCCCGGCCTCGACCGCACGGCGTTCCTGGAGGAGATGCAGACTCGGATCGAAGCCGCCTCCGATGCCCTCCTGGCATCCGGCCGTGCGGATCTGGCGGCACGCGGTCATGCCGTGCCCGGGACCGGTGCCGTCGCAGAACAATCCAGGACCGCGTGAGCGCTCAGTCTATCCACAGGCTGTGGATAAGCCGGTCTAAGGCACCCTGCGGGGAGCGAAAGCGCGACTCTTGACGGAAGGAAATTGTTAAGATTACTCTGGAACAAAGGGCGAACGGAAAAGCCGCGTTTGTTCTCGCCCCGCAAGGCGCGGAACACGGCTTTCACCGAGGCCCATCCTCTGATCAGGAGATCCATCCATGCGCGAAGTACGTCTCAGGACGACGGCCAGCCTGCGTGGAACTCCTGCCCTGGTGCTGAGCGCCTGGCGCGGCCGGTCCGGCCGCCGTTACGTCGTCGGCATTCATGAACTGGCCGAGCTCGAACTCGACGACATGGGCGAGGCGGTGGTGATGGCCGTGCGGCGGGACTCCGCCGGGATCGGCGAACTCATCGCCGTGGCCGCGGCCGGATCGAGCCCGCGCGAGCGGCTCACCCGCAACTGGATCGCCCGTGCGCGCCATGGCGGCGCCACGGAGATGCATGTCCACCGCCTGGCCGAGGATGAGGCCGAGCGGTGCGAGATCGTCGCCGATCTCCATGTGGATCGGCCTATGGACCAGATCACGAGCGTCGCCGCCTGAATCGGCGGGCGGCCATGCTTTCGCCGCGTTGAGACCCGCCAAAGCTCAGTCACGAAGGATACCCCGTCGACGGCGACGGGGCTTCGAGATCGAGGCGAGTGGACGATGGCGCAGGCACCGGATTTGACGGCCAGGAAACGGCCATCGCGGACCGGCCTGTTCCTGCCCTACATTCTCCTCCTCGCCGTTGTCCTGATCTGGAGCGCGGGTTGGTTCTGGATTCGCGGCAAGGCCGGGTCCGAGATGGATGCCTGGATCGCCCGCGAGGCCTCGGCCGGGCGCAACTGGACCTGCGCCGACCGCACCATCACCGGCTATCCCTTCCGGATCGAACTGCGCTGCGCCTCCCTCGCCTTCTCGCGGGCGGACAGCCGCTTCACCCTCGGACCGTTGACCGCGGTGGTTCAGGTCTATCAGCCGCGCCAGGGTATCCTGCAGGCGAGCGGGCCGTTCCACGTGGAACAGGACGGCCTCGTCGCCGACGCCACCTGGACCTCGCTGGAAGCGAGTTTCCACGGCACGTCCGACGGCTTTACGCGGGCCTCCCTGGCGGTGGATGGGCCGAAAGTCAGCGTGACGAATGCCGCGCCGCAGCCCATCGACGTGGCGGCCAAGCACCTCGAATTTCACGCCCGGCCGACCCCCGCCCGTTTCGCCACGGAGGGTGCCGTCGATACCAGCCTGCGGCTGACGCAGGCGGCCGTGCCCGTGCTCGATCCCCTCCTCGGCAACACCGCCCCCGTCGACATGGCGTTGGATGCCACGGTGAATCAGGCGGCCGTCATCCGGACGGGACAGGTGGCGCGTGAGCTCGAAGCCTGGCGCCGGGCCGGCGGCAGCCTCGACATCGCCCTGCTCTCCCTGGCCAAGGGCGACCGCCGCCTCCAGGCCCAGGGCAAGATCACCCTCGACGACGAGCACCGTCCCGCCGGACAGATCGATATCCGCGCCGCCGGGGTAGAGGCCCTGGTCGGGCAGGTCATGGGCCAGCGTTTCGGGGCCGAGAAGGGTGCCCTGATCGGAGGCTTGGTCGGCAAGCTGCTCGGTGGCGGAAGTCGCCGCCAGGACGCCGAAGCGGCCGCCACGCCGGCGGCGGCGGGAGATCCGTCCCTCAAGGCGATGCCGCCCCTGCGCCTCACGGACGGACGCCTGATGCTGGGTCCGTTCCCGATCCCCAACGTCCAGGTGCCGCCGCTGTACTGAGAGGCCGTTCGACCCAAGTACATGAGCCGTGATGGTCCAGCATGAAACATTCATGCCTGCACGACCTCATCCTGAGGTGCCGGAGCGAAGCGGAGGCCTCGAAGGAGCCCTCCAGTTCGCGCAGTGGCTTCTGGAACCCTCCTTCGAGGCCGCTACGCGGCGCCTCAGGATGAGGTCGTGGGTGAGAGAACGGACGTCTTTGCTCGGGGGCGACGGCAAACCAGCCCACTAGTTCATCTTGCGAGACCCTACCGCCCCGAGACCGGTTCGTCCTTCGCAGGCTCCGGCGGGGTGCGGCTGCGGCCGAAATCCGCTTCCGCCGTCTCCTGCCCCAGGGCGACGATGCCCCGGCGGATGGCGCGGGTGCGGGTGAACAGGTCGAACAGCGCGTCCCCGTCGCCCCAGCGGATGGCGCGGGCCAGTGCCGCCAGATCCTCGTTGAAACGGCCGAGCATCTCCAGCACCGCGTCCTTGTTGGTGAGGAACACGTCCCGCCACATGGTCGGGTCTGAGGCGGCGATGCGGGTGAAATCGCGAAACCCGCCGGCCGAGAACTTGATGACCTCGGATTGCGTCACCGCTTCGAGATCGGCGGCCGTGCCGACGATGTTGTAGGCGATGAGATGCGGCACGTGGCTGGTGATGGCGAGCACGAGGTCGTGATGCTCCGGCGTCATGCTCTCGACGATGGCGCCGAGCCCCTCCCAGAAGGCCTGGACCCGCGCGGTGGCGGCCTTGTCGGTGCCCTCCGGCGGGGTGAGGATGCACCAGCGGCCCGAGAACAGGGTCGAGAAGCCGGCATCGGGTCCGGAATACTCGGTGCCCGCCACGGGATGGGCCGGGACGAAATGGACGCCCTCGGGCAGATGCGGCGAGACGGCAGCGACCACCGAGGCTTTCACTGAGCCGACATCGGACACGATGGCGCCGGGTTTCAGATGCGGCGCCATCGCCTCGGCGACGGCCCCCACGGCCCCCACCGGCACGCACAGGATGACGAGGTCGGCGCCGGCAACGCCCTCGGCCTCGCCCGTGGCCTCGTCGGCGAGGCCGAGGGCCTGCACACGCTCGATCACCGCCGGGTCGCGGTCGATGGCGACGATGCTCCGCGCCAGCCCGTATTGCCGCGCGCCCCGCGCGATGGAGGAGCCGATCAGCCCGAGGCCGACGATGGCGAGGCGCTCGCAGACGGGGTTCGCCTCAGGCACGGATGCCGTCCTTCACGAAGGCGGTGAGCGCCGTGACGAAGGCGCGGTTGGCCTCCTCGCCGCCGATGGTGACGCGCAGGGCGTCCGGCAGCCCGTAGGAGATCACCCGCCGCACGATGATTCCGCGCGCGGACAGATAAGCGTCGGCCTCGGCGGCGCTCCGATTCGGCTCGTCGGGAAAATGGACGAGGATGAAGTTCGCCACACTCGGGGTGACCACGAGGCCGAGGGATGAGACGACCTCCGTCATCCAGGCGAGCCAGGTCTCGTTATGGGCGACCGCCGCCGCCACATGCGCCTCGTCGGCGATGGCCGCCGCACCGGCCGCGATGGCGCTGCCCGACAGGTTGAACGGGCCGCGAATGCGGTTGACCGCGTCGATCACCCCCGCCGGGCCCACCATCCAGCCGATCCGCAGGGCCGCGAGGCCGTGGATCTTCGAGAAGGTGCGGGTCATCACCACGTTCTCGGATTCGAGGACGAGTTCGAGGCCGGCGCTGTAATCGTTCGTCCGCACGTACTCCGCATAGGCTCCGTCGAGGACGAGGAGGACGTTCGGCGGCAGGCCCGCATGCAGGCGCCGGATCTCGGGGAAGGGCAGGTAGGTGCCGGTCGGATTGTTGGGATTGGCGAGGTAGACGATCCTCGTGCGCGGCGTGACGGCGGCGAGGATCGCGTCGACATCGGCGTGCAGATCGCGCTCGGGCACCACCACGGGCGTGCCGCCGGCGGCCAGGATGGCGATGCGGTAGACCAGGAAGCCGTGCTCGGTGAAGATCCCCTCGTCGCCCTCGGAGAGATAGGCGTAGGCGAGGAAGGACAGGAGCTCGTCCGAGCCGGCGCCGCAGACGATGCGGGCGGGATCGAGCCCGTAGCGGAAGGCGATGGCCTCGCGCAGGCGGGTCGAATTGCCGTCCGGATAGAGGGCGAGGCGGAACGCCTCTTCGCGCATGGCCTCGATGGCCAGCGGGCTCGGGCCGAGGGGCGTCTCGTTGGAGGAGAGCTTATGGACCTTCACCGCGCCGGGGGCGCCGCTCTTGCCGGGCACATAGGCCTCGATGGCGAGGATTCCGGGGCGGGGGACGGGACGGGACACGGAGGGAGCGGAGGACATGAGCGCGGGCCGGCTGGAGTTCAGGCTGCCCGTCTAACGCAGCTTGCCCGCCTTGACGAGTGAACCGCCTCTCTCCCGCCTAAGCAGGTTCGCATTGGCAAGCCAACGCTTCACCTCGCTGAGGCCTCTGACGTGTCGCAGGTTTTGGAACGCAAAACCGATGACCACTTTTGCTAAACCTGCTTCGGCGTCACACCCGGAACCGGGCGGCGTGGCTGCCGATCTCGTCGAGGCTTTCCACCCTCGCGCCGGCCCGTTCCAGGGTCTCCCGCAATTGCCGGCCGCCGACTCCGCCCGGCACGGCGATGAGAAGGCGGTGACCGTCCGTGACGGCCGCGCGCGCCACCACCTCGCCGTAGAGGTCCTGCAGGGCACGGGCGCTCTCGGGCGTCCAGCTCTCGAGCCGGGCCGCATGGAGCACCCAGTCGCGCTGGGCGGCGGCCGGATCGTCGAGGGGGTTGGCCACCACGAAGACCGGCGTGCCGGCGGGATGGGTCGGCCGCTCGATGAAGGGCAGCCGCGCGATCACCTTGGGCCGGCCCTCGCCGACGAGGCCCTCCCACCAGGGCGCCTCCGGGCTCGGCGGTGCGGACCCGTCGGGGTCGAGGCGGAAGATGCCGAGATCGCCGCGCGAGGCGGCCACGGCCTCGATCACCGCCGCGCAGGTGGGATGCGGCCGGTAGGGCACCGTGAATCCGAAATGGAAGCGCGCCGAGTCGCGCATCGGTGCGTCGCCGCCGGACACGTCCGCATGGACGCTGAACGGGGCCTGGACCCAGGTGAAGGTGGCGATGATGACCCGCCATATCCCCTCCACGGTGTCGAGGGGGAGCAGCCCGCGATGGCGCTCGGCCACGCGCCGCATCATCGAGGCCTCGCGGCCGGGCCGGAAGGCCGAGCCGCTGGCCGAGGTGCGCTTGACCGCGATGAGCCGGTCGATGATCGAGCCGCGCTGGATCAGCAGGGCATGCATCTCCGCGTCGATCCGGTCGATCTCGGCGCGCAGCTCGGCGAGATTGTCGAGGGGCGGTGCGGGTCTCGTGGTGAAGCGCATGCGGGCAGTCGCGTCCGGCGGCGGGTATGGATCGGGTATGGATCGGGTATGGATCTTGCCGACCCCGCATGAGGGAGACGGCCGATCGTGTCTACGTTTCCCGAAGCCCGAGGACCAGAGCACCGGTTGTGACCTTCTCGCGCGCGGCCCCTTTCGTTGACGCCCGTGCATACGCACATTACGCCCACATGTCGTCCGGCTGGGCCGGGCACCGATGGGGATGGACCTTCGCGACGCGTCGATGGGGTGGCGACCGGCCGCCCCCCTCGCATCACCGCGAAAGCGAATCGGCGAACAACGCGCGAAGACGCCTGATGACCATGTCGCTCGACAGTCTCGCAAGGCCCGACGAGGGGAACATCCGCCAGGACGGCATCCCGACGGATGCGCCGCCCTCCCTCGATCCGCGAAGCCCGGTGGCCTCGTTCGGCCTCGACGAACCGCTCGCGATGGATGCCGGCGTCGATCTCGCGCCGTTCCGGATCGCCTACCAGACGGCCGGCACCCTCAACGCCGACCGGTCGAACGCGGTGCTGATCTGCCATGCGCTCACCGGGGACCAGCATTTTGCCCACACCCATCCGGTGACGGGTAAGCGCGGCTGGTGGGAGACCCTGGTGGGACCGGGCAAGCCCATCGATACCGACCGCTACTTCGTCATCTGCTCGAACGTGATCGGCTCCTGCATGGGCTCCACCGGCCCGGCCTCCACCGATCCCGCCACGGGCAAGCCCTACGGCCTCGACTTTCCGCTGGTGACGATCCGCGACATGGTGCGGGGCCAGGCGATGCTCCTCGACCGGCTCGGCATCCGCGACCTGTTCCTCTGCGTCGGCGGATCCATGGGCGGCATGCAGGTGCTGCAATGGGCGGCGCTCTATCCCGACCGGGTTTTCGCCGCGATGCCCATCGCCACCGGCGCCCGGCATTCGGCGCAGAACATCGCCTTCCACGAGGTCGGCCGTCAGGCGATCATGGCCGACCCGGCCTGGGCGGAAGGACGCTACCTCGAAGCCGGCACGCGCCCCGCCAAGGGCCTCGGCGTGGCGCGGATGGGCGCCCACATCACCTATCTCTCCGAGCCGGCCCTGCACCGCAAGTTCGGCCGCCGCTTCCAGGGCGGGTCCGCGCCGACCTTCTCGTTCAACGCCGATTTCCAGATCGAGAGCTACCTGCGCCACCAGGGCCTGAGCTTCGTCGAGCGGTTCGACGCCAACGCCTACCTCTACCTGACCCGCGCCATGGATTATTTCGACCTCGCGGCCGACCATGGCGGCGTGCTCGCCAACGCCTTCCGCAACACCCGGACGCGGTTCTGCGTGATGTCCTTCACCTCCGACTGGCTGTTTCCCACGGCGGATTCCCGCGCCATCGTGCATGCGCTGAACGCGGCCTCGGCCTCGGTCGCCTTCGTCGAGGTCGAGAGCGACAAGGGGCATGATGCCTTCCTCCTCGACGAGCCGGTGATGTTCAACGCCGCGAAGGGCTTCATCGACGCCGCGGCCCGGGCGAGGGGCTTGTGACGTCGGTGAGTCGCGTGGCCCTCGCCCCCTGGAGCACGACCGACACGCTGCCGCGCAGCGACGGCGCCCGCGTCGACCATCTCGTCGTGCTCGGTCTCGTGCCGCCGAGCGCCCGCGTCCTCGATATCGGCTGCGGCGACGGAACCCTGCTCGCGCTGCTGCGCGACCGGCGCGGCGTCGACGGGCGCGGCATCGAGCTCTCCCGCGAGGGCGTCAACGCCTGCCTGGCGCGTGGCCTGCCGGTGATCCAGGGCGACGCCGACACCGATCTCGCCAATTACCCCGACGACGCCTTCGACGTGGTGGTCCTGTCCCAGACCATCCAGGCGACGCGCAACCCGCGCATCGTGCTGGAGCACCTGCTCCGCATCGGCCGGCAGGTGGTGATCTCGTTCCCGAATTTCGGCCATTGGCGGGTCCGCTCGGAACTCGCCTTCCGGGGGCGGATGCCGGTGACCGAGCTGATGCCGGAGGAGTGGTACGAGACCCAGAACATCCACCATTGCACCATCCGCGACTTCGTCGGCCTGTGCCGGACCGTGGGGGCCGAGATCGAGAAGGCCACGGCGCTCAACGCGCGGGGCCGGCCGATGCGGATCTCCATGCCGTGGTGGGTCTGGAACCTGTTCGGCGCGCAAGGCGTGTTCCTCCTGCGGCGCGGCGACGGAACGCCGTCCGACGCCAACTGAGGCGATCCGGGCGCATACCCCTCCCGAAAGCCGGTGCCCGGCATGCGGCAATCTCCACCGATGGCCTGCATGGGCTGCATCCGGCATGAGGGGCGGCCGATGGGGCAGGAGGAGACAGCCTATTGAGAACCGGGGATCGAGACCGGGCAAACGGGGAAGAGCCGCGTTCGCCGACGATCGCGCATCTGCAGCAGGCATCGAGCGGCCGGTCCTTCGCCCTGCAGTTGCTCATCGTCCTGGTCCTGCTCGCCACCGCGCAGACCTATGACGGATCGATCCACGGGCTGGGACACTGGATCGTCTTGTCGGTCTATGCCGGGGCCTCGATCCTCCTGGCGCTGCTCAGCCTGCGAACGGCACCGGGTACCGGCATCCCCGTGGGCCCGAGCCGAGGGTGGCTCGGCTGGGGCTCGACCCTCCTCAATGCCAGCGTCGCGATCTACGTCCTCGTCGAGCACATGTTTCTGGGCGCCGCCGACACGGAGGAGGCAGCCGCCGCGGTCAGCCGGATCCCGGCCTTCCTGATCCTGCTGCAGACCGCGCTCACCATGCGGGTCTGGCACACCTGCCTCTTCGCCGGTCTGGTGACGGCGGGGTGGGGCGGCGCCATCCTGTTCGTCTATCTCTCGCCCGAGAGCCAGCATCTGGGACCCCACGTCACCCTCGACGAGGAGGTGCCGGGGCTTCTCACCTTCATGGTCGCCAGCCTCGTGGTCCTCGACGGTGTGCGGCGGCTGACCTGGGCGGTGGCGGCGACGTTCCGGCTGGAGCGGGAGCGCCTGATCCTCACCCGCTTCGTGCCGGCCGCCGTCGCCGAGGATCTGGCGCAGGGCGGCGGTCCGGGCGAGGTCCAGGAGCGTCATGCCTGCCTGTTCGCCCTCGACATCCGCGGCTTCTCGGCGCTGACGCGGACACGGCCTCCCCAGCAGGTGGTGGAGGTCCTCATGGAGATGCGCGCCCTGACGCACCGGGCCGTGACGGAACGCGGCGGCATCGTCGACAAGTATATCGGCGACGGGGTGCTGGCCCAGTTCCTCGTCGGCCCTCCCCAGGCGCAGGCGCGCGCGGCCTTCACCTGTGCCGAGGCGGTCCAGCTGCGGCTGGCGGCCCTCAACCGGCGCCTCGCGGAGAAAGGCCTTCCCTCGTTGCGCGTCACCATCGCGCTGCATGCCGGCGACGTCCTCGTCGGCGTGTTCGACGACGGTCATCGCGCGGAATTCACCGTGCTCGGCCCGGCGATGAACACCCTCGCCCGCATCGAGGCACGGGCCAAGGCCGTGGACCTCCCGATCGCCATCTCGGAGGATTTTCGCGATCTCCTTGCCGGCTCCGGCGCGAGCGGCCTCAACTGGATCTCGGCCGGGACGGTGAGCGAGGCTTCCGGGCCCCGGCTCTACGCCGTCGCGCGCTGAATCGTATCCGGTCCGATGCCATCGGCAGGCTCGTCACTGAGTGTCTCTCACAAAACTCCCTCTGCACCGTCGTGCCGTGAGCGAGAACCGACGGTGACCGGGAGTTTTGTGAGGCACTCTTAATCCCGCATGGTTCGTGTGGCGTGGCACGTCATGGAGGAAAGAGACTTCCTATATCAGTTTCATGCAGAGCGAAGCGGGCCAAACATCTGGTCCGCACTGTAAAGGAACTTGTAAAACGCCATGATGAACCGTATCGCCGCCGTCGCTACCGCTCTTGTGCTTGGCGCTGCTTCGATCTCTTCTGCAACGGCGTTCGAGCGCCCCTCGCGCTACACCGCTTTCTCGCCCTACGACGTCACCGAAACGGGCTCCCTCAGGGAGGTCAGCCGCCCGCCCGCCTATCTCGGCTGCCCGATGAGCTCGGCCGCCGAAGGCAATGCCAACCAGCAGAATTTCCCGGTCCAGCAATACGGTCAGACCTCCGGCGGAAACCGCTGCTGATCCTCTGAGACGAGAGGGACGAGCATGGTTCTGAAGGGCTTTTCCTACGCCATGATCGGTGCCTTCGCGGGCGGCCTGATCTGGACGATCGAAGGCACCGCGAGCGTCTTCCTGGCCTCGTAGGGTCGGAACGTTCTCCGAGACCGGAACGCAGTGCGGCGGGGCGAGAGCCCCGCCGTTTCCATGTCAGGGATCGCGTCGGATCTCCAGGGTGGCGACCTCGTACGTGATCGCCGCCCCTCCCCTCTCGAACTGCCTGATCACCGTCCGCAACGCGCCGGGCGACAGGGGACGGACGATGCCCGGCGTTCCCGCCCCGATGGTGCGAAGCGATCGGAGGAAGGCCCGGCCGTCGGCATGTGTCTCGACGACCGGCTCCAGGAACACGTTGCTCGTGCAGCCGGAGAATCGGAGCCGGGCCAGGGCCTCCGCCGTTGGATAGGACGGTGTGGCGGGACGATGGCCGATAGCGTCATGCGCCGCGTGCCATTCGCGGAACGTGCCGGACGCCAGGGTCGTCACCGCGAGGAACCCGCCGGGAGCCAGCAGGCCGGAAAGGCGGCCGAGCGCGCTCTCCAGATCCTCGAACCATTGCGCCGCCAGGCTCGAACAGATCAGGTCGAAGCCCGGCGCCAGGCAGGGCCGCTCGCCGTCCATGACGAGAAAGGCCAAATCCGGCCGATGCTGCATGCGCTCGCGAGCCCGGCGGATCATGGCGGGGGACAGATCCGATGCCACCATCAGGCCGGGCGTCACATGAGCGAGGACGGCCCGCGTGAGGAAGGCGGTGCCGCAGCCGATCTCGAGAATGTGTGGCGACGGGGGAAGGGGCAGGGCGGCGATGCGCTGCGCCAGCCGCGCAGCGACCTCCGCCTGGATGATTCCCGCGGCATCGTAATCGTCCGCCCCGTCGAAGGCCCGGGCCACAGCCTGTTTCCAGGGACGCATCGGTGCCGTCGGCGGGATCATCGGTGAGGCTGCGATAGACCGGGCGCGGGGCGCGCTCAAGCGTCCCGGCGCGACTTGCGCTTCCGGCCGCGCAAGAGGGAAGCCTCGGCCGTCCACACTCATACACAGGTGAGCGATCACTCGGCATCGTTGACGAACGCTTTACGAAAAGCTGCCCATTGTTCCGACATGTGGCGTAGCGTACTCGCGTTTTCCGTTCTCGGACTTATCGGCGCAGGTCTCACCGGCTGTGGACGCAGCCCGTTCGAGAGCCGCGAGGCCTGGCGCGACCAGACCGAACAGGCCTGCAACGCCAAGCGACTGGTGGAGACCACCGAGTTCGTGACGCCGGTGAAGGAGATCGCCGGTCCCGGCGTCTGCGGCATGCTGCAGCCCTATCGGATCACCCGTCTCGGCAAGGGCTCGGTCGCCCTGAAACAGCGGATGACGCTGGCCTGCCCGGCCCTGGCCGAGGCCGAGGCATGGCTGGCGGATACGATCCAGCCCGCCGCCAACCTGTATTTCGGCCAGCCCGTGGCCGAGATCAACGCCGGCTCCTATGCCTGCCGC
This sequence comes from Methylobacterium sp. WL19, assembly GCF_008040005.1. NCBI lineage: Bacteria > Pseudomonadati > Pseudomonadota > Alphaproteobacteria > Hyphomicrobiales > Methylobacteriaceae > Methylobacterium > Methylobacterium sp. WL19. The sequence continues at coordinate 359 of NZ_VRVC01000132.1, read as the reverse complement.
GGCCGCAACAACCAGGCCGGCGCCAAGCTCTCGGAGCATTCGTTCGGCAATGCCGTCGACATCATGTCGTTCAAGCTCGCCGACGGCTATGTCATCACCGTGAAGGGCGGCTGGCGCGGCACCGAGGCCGAGCAGGGTTTTCTGCGCGAGGTGTTCATCGGCGCCTGCGCACGCTTCTCCACCGTGCTCGCCCCCGGCTCCAACGTGTTCCACTACGACCATATCCACGTGGATCTCGCCCGCCACGACCCGCGCGGCCTCAAGCGCATCTGCCAGCCGCTGCTGAAGTTCACGCCGCAGCTCGGCGCGGACGGCGTGCCCCGGCCGGTCTCGCGCCCGCGCCCGGTGGAGCGCCAGCC
>NZ_VRVC01000131.1:0-13418 GCF_008040005.1 Methylobacterium sp. WL19 | reverse complement strand
CCCCCGCCCCGAGCCGGTGGAGGCCCCGCGCGAGAGCCTGAAGCAGCGCCTCGTGTCCGACATCACCGATGCCAGCGTCGGCCATGCGTTCCAGCTTCTCGCCGGTACGAGGGTGAGCCAGAATGCCCGGACCATCGAGGACATGGTGCAGGACATGCTCCGGCCGATGCTGCAATCCTGGCTCGACGACAACCTGCCGGGCATGGTCGAACGCCTCGTCCGCGCCGAGATCGAGCGCGTGGCGCGGGGCCGCTGACCGCCCTGCGATGTTGACGCGGGGGGCGTGACGGGGTGAAAGCGGGCCAACACGCGGGCTGACACCCGCCCCGCACGAACTGGCCCGACGCAAGCCCATGATGGACAAGACCTTCGATCCCGCCGCCGTCGAGGCGCGCATCGCGTCCGCCTGGGAGGCGGGTGACGCCTTCAAGGCCGGCCGGCCCGAGCGCGCGGACGCCCGGCCCTTCACCATGGTGATCCCGCCGCCGAACGTCACCGGCAGCTTGCATATGGGCCACGCCCTCAACAACACCCTGCAGGACATCCTCTGCCGGTTCGAGCGCATGCGCGGGCGCGACGTGCTGTGGCAGCCGGGCACGGACCATGCGGGCATAGCGACCCAGATGGTGGTGGAGCGCCGCCTCGCCGAGGCGAAGGAGCCGGGCCGGCGCGAGCTCGGCCGCGAGGCCTTCGTCGAGAAGGTCTGGGCATGGAAAGCGGAGTCCGGCGGGGCCATCGTCAACCAGTTGAAGCGCCTGGGCGCCTCCTGCGACTGGACGCGCGAGCGCTTCACCATGGGCCTGTCCGGCCAGCCCGACGACCAGATGGTCCGGGCCGTGACGAAAACGTTCGTCGATCTCCACGCGCAGGGGCTGATCTACCGCGACAAGCGGCTCGTGAACTGGGATCCGAAGTTCCAGACCGCGATCTCGGATCTCGAAGTGCTGCAGGTCGAGGTGAAGGGCCATCTCTGGCACTTCGATTATCCGATCGTCGACGAGGCCGGAAACGAGACCGGCGCGGTCATCACGGTGGCCACCACCCGGCCCGAGACCATGCTGGGCGACACGGCGGTGGCGGTCCATCCGGACGACGAGCGCTACACCCATCTCGTCGGCAAGCACGTGCGGCTGCCGCTGGTCGGCCGCCTCATCCCCATCGTCGCCGACACCTATTCGGACCCGGAGAAGGGCACGGGTGCCGTCAAGATCACGCCCGCGCACGACTTCAACGATTTCGAGGTGGGCAAGCGGGCCGGCTGCACGCCGATTAACATCCTGGATCCGGAAGCGCGCATAACCCTCGACGGGAACGCGGCTTTCCTGAAGGACTCGAACCCGGAGCCGGAGGCCCTGGCCCTGCACGGCCTCGACCGGTTCGAGGCGAGGAAGCGCGTCGTCGCCCTGATGGAGGCGCGCGAGCGGCTGCGGCTCACCGAGCCCAACACCCATGCGGTCCCGCATGGCGACCGCTCGAACGTCGTCATCGAGCCCTACCTCACGGACCAATGGTACGTGAACGTGAAGCCCCTGGCCGAGCGCGCCCTCCAGGCGGTGCGCGACGGGCAGACCAGGTTCGTTCCGGAGAATTACGAGCGGACCTTCTTCCAGTGGCTGGAGAACATCGAGCCCTGGTGCATCTCGCGCCAGCTCTGGTGGGGCCACCAGATCCCGGTCTGGTACGATGACGAGGGCGGCATCTTCGTGGCCTCCGGCGAGGTCGAGGCGCAGGCACAGGCCGATGCGAAGCACGGACGCACCGTTGCTCTGCGCCGCGACGAGGACGTCCTCGACACGTGGTTCTCCTCCGCCCTGTGGCCGTTCTCGACGCTCGGCTGGCCCGACGCGACGCCGGAACTCGACCGCTACTATCCGACCGATACCCTGGTCACCGGCAAGGACATCATCTTCTTCTGGGTCGCCCGGATGATGATGCTCGGCCTCCACGTCACCGACCGGGTGCCGTTCGCCACGGTCTATCTCCACACCCTGGTGCGCGACGCGTCGGGCGCCAAGATGTCGAAGTCGAAGGGCAATGTCGTCGATCCCCTCGGTTTGATCGACCAATACGGGGCGGATGCCCTCCGTTTCACCCTGGCCGCCATGGCCGCGCAGGGCAGGGACATCAAACTCGCGGTGAACCGCGTCGAGGGCTACCGCAACTTCGCGACGAAGCTCTGGAACGCCTCGCGCTTCGCCGAGATGAACGGCTGCGTGCTCCGCGCCGATTATCGTCCGGAAGACGCCACCGAGACCCTGAACCGCTGGGCCCTGGGCGAGGCCGCGCGCGCCGTGGCCGAGGTGTCGGCGGCACTCGACGCCTACCGCTTCAACGACGCGGCGGCGGCCGCCTACCGCTTCGTCTGGAACATCTTTTGTGATTGGTATCTCGAACTGGCCAAGCCGGTGCTTCAGGGCGAGAGCGTCGATGCCGGCCTCAAGGCCGAGACGCAGGCCACGGTGGCGTTCCTGATCGACCAGATCGCCAAGCTGCTGCACCCGTTCATGCCGTTCCTCACCGAGGAGCTCTGGGCGATCAAGGGCGAGGGCATCGCCGAGCGTGGGCTCCTGGCGCTGGCGCCCTGGCCCGACCTGTCGGGGCTGGCGGATGCTCGGGCCGAAGCCGAGATCGGCTGGGTGGTGGACCTCGTCTCCGAGATCCGCTCCGCCCGCTCGGAGACCAGCGTGCCGGCCGGCGCCCAGATTCCCCTGGTCATCGTCGGCGCCGACGAAGCCCTGTGGGCGCGGGCAACGCAGTGGCAGGACACGCTCCTGCGCCTCGCCCGCCTGTCGGACATCTCCTTCGCCGAGACCGCGCCGAAGAACGCGGTCCAGCTGCTGGTGCGCGGCTCGGTGGCGGCGCTGCCCCTGGAGGGCATCGTCGACCTCAAGGCCGAGGTCGCCCGCCTGAACAAGGAGGCGGTGAAGGCGGCCTCCGAAATCGGGAAGATCGAGGCCAAGCTCGGCAACGTCGATTTCCTCGCCCGCGCGCCCGACGAGGTGGTGGACGAGCAGCGCGAGCGCCGCGACGCGGAAGCGGCACGTCTGGAGAAGATCCGGGAAGCCCTGGCGCGGTTGTCCGACGCGTGATCCTGCGCCGGCTGGGCCAGGGCCTCGCCGGCCTGTTGGCCCTCCTCGTCCTCGCCGCGATCGTCACGGCGAGGCCCGGCGACCCCGCTCTCTATCCCGCCCCCGACGACGACTCAGAAAAAATCGAACTCGTCAGCCACGGCTGGCATTCGGGTCTCGTGATCCCGCGCGAGGCCCTCACCGGGGAGGGCGCCGGCACGGCGCTCCGCCACATCGCCACCCGCTTCCGGGCCTATCCGGGGATCGAGTTCGGCTGGGGCGAGGCCCGCTTCTACCGGGCGACGCCGACCCTGGCGCAGTTCGACCTGCGCCTCGCCCTCGAAGCCCTGTTCACCCCCGGCGGCCGCGAGGGCGTCGTCCAGGTGGTGGGCCTCGAAGACGATACCCGCACGAGCTTCCCGCATTCGGACATCGTCCCCATCCGGGTCTCGAAGGCCGGCCTCGCCCGCCTGCTCGCCCGCCTCGACGCGAGCTTCCGCCTCGCCGACGACCTCCCCATCGAGGGTGGCCCCGGCCTCTACGGGCCGAGCCTGTTCTACGAAGGGCAGGGCCGCTTCAGCGCCGCCAATGTCTGCAACCACTGGGCCGCCCGCCTCCTCAACGCCGCCGGCCTGCCGATCACGCCCATCCTCGACACGCACCCGGCGGGATTGCTGCTGGATCTGAGATGGCGCGCGGGGGCGAGGGCGCTCCCTCCTCCCAACCTGTCCAAACCGTAATCTCGGCGACACGGGCGGGTCAGGCTGAGGTCTCTACACAGTGGGTCATGGCCCCGCTCAGCGGGGACACGACATTTCCGGAGAGCCCAGTCCATGATCTCGTCCACCTCTCGCCTGCGCCGTAACGCCCTCGCCTCCGTCGCCGCCATCGCCATCGCTGCGACGGGAGCCGCGGGCATCGGCCTGACCCAGCCCTCCACGCCGGCCTATGCCCAGGCCCTGTCGAAGAATCCCATCGACGTGCCGGACCATCCGCCCGGCTCCTTCGCCAGCGTGGTCGACAAGGTGAAGCCCGGCGTGGTCGCCGTGAAGGTGAAGCTCGACGACAGCGCCGGCATGGACGACGATGACGGCCCCGGGCAGGGCCAGGGCCAGCAGGTTCCGCCGCAGCTGCGCGAGTTCTTCAAGCGCTTCGGCCAGGGCGGCCCGGGGCAGGGCCAGGGCCAGGGCTTCGGCGGTCCCTCGCCCAAGCGCCAGGGCCAGCGCGGCGCCATGGGCTCGGGCTTCATCATCTCGGCCGACGGCTACGTCGTCACCAACAACCACGTGGTCGACAAGGCCAAGACCGTGCAGGTCACGCTCGACGACAACCGCACCCTCGACGCCAAGGTCATCGGCAAGGACCCGAAGACCGACCTCGCGCTGCTCAAGATCACCGAAGGCGGCACTTTCCCCTATGTCTCGCTGGGCAAGACCGCGCCCCGCGTCGGCGATTGGGTGGTGGCCATCGGCAACCCGTTCGGCCTCGGCGGCACGGTGACCGCCGGCATCGTCTCGGCCCGTGGCCGCGACATCGGCGCCGGCCCCTATGACGACTTCCTCCAGATCGACGCGCCCATCAACAAGGGCAATTCCGGCGGCCCGACCTTCAATGTCGGCGGCGAAGTGGTGGGCGTGAACACCGCCATCGCCTCCCCCTCGGGCGGCAGCGTGGGTCTCGCTTTCGCGATTCCCGCCGAGACCGTGCAGGCGGTGGTCGATCAGCTCCGAGCGGACGGCAAGGTGGCCCGCGGCTATCTGGGCGTCCAGGTCCAGCCGGTGACGAAGGACATCGCCGACGGCCTCGGCCTCGACAAGGCCAAGGGCGCCCTCGTCGACCACGCCGAACCCGGCACACCGGCGGCCAAGGCCGGCCTCAAATCCGGCGACGTGATCGAATCGGTCAACGGCGCGTCGGTGAACGATGCCCGCGAATTGTCCCGCCGCATCGCCGGCCTGAAGCCCGGCGCCAAGGTGGAGCTCGCCTATCTGCGCGGCGGCAAATCCGACACCGCCACGGTTGAGCTCGGCGCCCTGCCGAACGACCCGAAGGCGGGCAACGACAACCGCAGCAGCTCGACGAGCGACGGCCAGCCGCGCCTGGGCCTCAGCCTCGCCCCGGCCGCGCAGGTCGGTGCCGGCGACGAGGGCGTCGCGGTGATGGATGTCGACCCCGACGGCCCCGCCGCGGCCAAGGGCATCGAGCAGGGCGACATCATCCTCGATGTGGCCGGCTCCAGCGTCTCGAAGCCCTCGGAGATCGCCGAGCGCATCAAGGCGGCCGAGGCCAGCGGCCGCAAGGCGGTGCTGATGCGGGTCAAGAGCACCAAGGGCGTGACCCGCTTCGTCGCCGTGGCCCTCAACAAGGCCGGCTGAACACCCGCTCTGCGGCCCGACGTTGACAAGTCCAGCCGCCTCGCAGACGACCTTTCCATCAGCGCCGGCCCGTTCGTTCGGGCCGGCGCTTCGTGTGACGGCATCCAAGACCGACGGGACCGAATCTTGCTTCGAGCGCCGAGGTGCCTTCGCGCACGCCGAGGCCGGATCCTGTCGCAATCCAGAGACATGACGGAGCGAGGCTGCGGGTCTCCTGATGCGAGCACGGAGGGGGGGAGAATCCGATGCAGGTTCTGAAGCGGATGTTGATGGCCGGCCTGCCGCTTGCGGCCCTCGCCTCGACGATGGCGGCGACAGGGCCTGCCCGCGCCAAGTCCGTGGCGGCGAAACCGGTCTGGGCCACGGGCACCTTCGTCTTCGCGGATCTCTGCACGGCGACCGAGAGCGGCGAGCGGGCAGGGCGGCGGATCACGCTCAGGCGCTCTCCCACCGGCGACGTCCTGGTCTACGAGACCGCATCCCAGTCGGCGCAGGCCGAGAGCCTCACCCTCGACGACGACACCAAGACCTTGTCGTTCCTGGTCGGCGGCGAACGGGGCCATGTCGCGTTCCGTGGATCGCTGGCGACGGATGCGCTGGTGGGCACGGTGGAAGACGAGACGGGCGCCTATCCGTTACGACTGCGCCGGGTCCTCCGCTCGCACGCCCACGAGGCCTGTCCCCCGGATGTGACGGGATCGATCGGAACGCGACGCTGAGATCGTTGGGCTCGAGCGGCGGCCTGCTTTAGGATCGGGCCCATGAAAGCCCGATCCCTCCCATCCATCGCCTGCCTCCTGACCGCCATCCTCCTGTCCTCGGCACCGGATCCGGCGAGGGCGACGGAATCCTGCGACCGGCTCACCGCGCGGATGATCCGGGCCACCGGGGCGTCGCTGGCCGGGCGCGAGGCGTCGCTCGCCGTGTTCCGCGCCGAGGATGCCGATCGCATGAGCCTCGATTGCCGGGCGCCGGCGCGGATGGCGTTCGGGTCACGCGACCATGAGCCGGCCGGCGCCTATTTCGTCCTGATCGGGCTGGCGGCGGAAGGGCTGACCGGCGCGAAGGCCGGCATGGTCGAGATCCTGGCCCGCACGCTTCATCGGGATTCCCGCCTCACGGGAATGCCGCAGGCGGGACGGGCAGGGAATGCGGCCCTGCGATGCGAGACGAGCGGGCAGGGGCTCGCCGACGCGCTCGGCCTTGGCGGCCCGGCGCCGGACATCACGCGCTGCATGCTCACCCGGCATCGTCGGGCGGTCCTTCGCCGTCGCGCCGGCCTTTTCGACGGGGCCCAGTCGGGCTAGACCGGGCGCCATGTCCGAACCCGCTCGCTCACCCGCCGGTCCCGTCGTGATGGCGGGGTCCACCGCCTTCGCCAACCATCTGCCCTTCGCGCTCATCGCCGGCCCGTGCCAGCTCGAGAGCCGCGACCACGCCATCGAGATCGCCGACGCGCTCAAGGGCATGACCGACCGCCTCGGGATCGGCCTCGTGTTCAAGGGCTCGTTCGACAAGGCCAACCGGACCTCGGGCTCCACCGCGCGCGGTCTCGGCCTCGCCGGGGCGCTGCCGATCTTCGCCGAGATCAAGGAGCGCTTCGGTCTTCCCGTCCTCACCGACGTCCATGAGGTGGCCCAGTGCGCGCCGGCGGCGGAGGTCATCGACATCCTCCAGATCCCGGCCTTCCTGTGCCGGCAGACCGACCTGCTCCTGGCGGCCGCCGCCACGGGCCGCGTGGTGAACGTGAAGAAGGGCCAGTTCCTCGCCCCCTGGGACATGGCACACGTGGCCGCCAAGGTGACGAATGCCGGCAACCCGAACGTCCTCGTCACCGAGCGCGGCGCCTCCTTCGGCTACAATACGCTGGTCTCCGACATGCGCAGCCTGCCGATCATGGCACAGGTCACGCACGGTGCCCCCGTCGTGTTCGACGCGACCCATTCGGTGCAGCAGCCGGGCGGGCAGGGTGCCACCTCCGGCGGGCAGCGCGAGTTCGTGGCGGTGCTGGCCCGCGCCGCCGTGGCGGTGGGGGTCGCCGGCCTGTTCATCGAGACCCATCCCGATCCGGATCATGCTCCGTCGGACGGCCCCAACATGGTTCCTCTCCGGGCGATGCCGGCGTTACTGGAGACCTTGCAGGCTTTCGATCGCCTGGCGAAGTCCAGCCGCTGACCGAGACTCGTCACCTGGACTCGTTCGTACGGCCATGACAATGGAACCAACCCGTCTTCATCCCGTTGTCATCACTTGAATGTGACAACGATTTGAGGAGCCCCATGCGCAAGTTCGCACTGATCACGGCCGTCACCCTTTCCCTCGGCGCCATGGCTGCCGGAACGGCGGCGGAAGCCCGCCCCGGACACGGTCATGGCTATGGTCGCGGCGGCCATGGTGGTTACGCCCACGGTGGCTACGGCCATCGCGGTTATGGACATCGTGGGTATGGCAGCCGCGGTTACGCCTACGGTGGTGGCCATCGTCGTGGCATCGGAACCGGTGCCGCAGTCGGCCTGGGCATCGCGGGCTTGGCAGCCGGCGCCATCGCGGCCGGAGCCGCGCGGGATTCCTATTACAACAACGGTTATGGCCGCCCGGCTTATGGTCGGCCCGCCTACGGCTACGGCTACTGAGCCGACGCACCCGAAACTTCGTGCGAGAAGGGCGGCCGGTTTTTACCGGCCGTCTTTTTTTTGTGTTCCGATCCCGGCCGCATGGCCGGGTGGTTGCGGGATGGGCCGCACGGTTGCATGGAGGCCCCGTTTCGAACAGGTGGGGACCCGCGCAATGCCGATCATCGCAGCCGTCTTCGGCGCCCTCGTCGCCGGACTGGTCTATTGGATCAAGTACGGCAACGGGATGGAGCATATCGACAACGCGGTGCGAGACTGGCGCGGCACCCGCCGCCGGATGGCGAGCGAACGGCAGATCCGCTCCGCACCCCTGCGCTCCCTCCGCCATCCCGCCGATGCGGCCGGCGTCCTGATGGAAATGGTCGCCCGTCTCCGTGGCGTACCGACGCCCGAGCAGGAGGCCGTCATCACGGCGCAGATGCGCGGCATCGTGGAGGCCGGGGACGACCTCGATGCCCGGATGGTGTTCGTCCGCCACGCCGCCGCGCAGGCTCCCGATACGACGCTGGCCATCAAGGTCCTGGCGCCAATCCTGCACGATGCCCTGAGTTTCGCGGAGCGAGACCATTTCGCCGACATGCTCCGGACGGTCGCGGAGGTCCATCAAGGTCCCATCGAGGCACAGGAACGCCTGATCGACGAGATCGTCCGCGCCGTCGCCGAAGATCGGTGAGGCAGGATGCGGCTTCGCCGAGGCTCAGCCGCGGCCGCGATAGGGCGCGATCCCCTGGTCCGGCAGCCAGATGGCTTTCGGCGGCTCGCCGGTCTGCCAGAACACGTCGATGGGGATGCCGCCGCGCGCGTTCCAGTAGCCGCCGATGCGGAAGTACCGGGGCTTGAGCAGGTCGACGAGGGTGAGGCCGATGCCCACGGTGCAATCCTCGTGGAAGGCGCCGTGATTGCGGAACGCGCCGAGATAGAGCTTCAGCGATTTCGATTCCACGAGCCAGAGGTCGGGCACGTAGTCGATCATCAGGATGCCGAAATCGGGCTGGCCGGTGACCGGGCAGATCGATGTGAATTCCGGCGCGGTGAAACGCGCGAGGTAATCGGTCTTGGGATGCGGATTCGGCACCCGGTCCAGGCGCGCCGCCTCCGGAGAGGCGGGCAGGGGGGTGGCCTGGCCGAGTTGCAGGCCGTCGGAGGAGGGGGGCGGGCTGGTCATGTCCGCCGCTATAGCGCACCGGTCGCGGCAAGGGAACGTGTCGCCTCGATTCCCCGTATGAAATCAAGGGCGTAGACGCGGCCGGCGAAGTCCGGCCCTTCGCCCGCCGCATGGCCTCGCGGGATGGCCCGAACGGACCGCTTCAGAAATTCTCGCGCGCTCCGCAAAGATTTGTCACGGTCCCAAGCCCTCCGCGCACAGGGGGACGCTTGCCGGACGCGGCGTGTTGACGGATAAGCCTGCCCTGGATCAGACCGGTTCCGCTGGCTCATCCCTCGGTTGAGGGGTTCCCGCGGGATCATGACGGCTCGGGCGAGCGCCCGCCGCACCACATCTTGAGAGCTAGGGGCACGCATGACCGCGATCACCAACATCGCCGCCCGCGAGATCCTCGACAGCCGGGGCAACCCGACCATCGAGGTGGACGTCCTGCTGGAGGACGGCTCCTTCGGCCGTGCCGCCGTGCCGTCGGGCGCCTCCACCGGCGCCCACGAGGCGATGGAGCTGCGCGACGGCGACAAGGGACGCTACGGCGGCAAGGGCGTGCGCAAGGCGGTGGCCGCGGTCCGCGGCGACATCCTCGACGCCATCGGCGGCATGGATGCCGAGGACCAGATCGCCGTCGACGAGGCGATGATCGAGCTCGACGGCACCCCCAACAAGGCGCGGCTGGGCGCCAACGCCATCCTCGGCGTCTCGCTCGCCGTGGCCAAGGCCGCCGCCGAGACCGCCGGCCTGCCGCTCTACCGCTACGTCGGCGGAACCCAGGGGCGGGTGCTGCCGGTGCCGATGATGAACATCATCAACGGCGGCGCGCATGCCGACAACCCGATCGACTTCCAGGAATTCATGATCATGCCGGTGGGCGCCTCCTCGCTCGCCGAGGCGGTGCGCATGGGCGCCGAGGTGTTCCACACCCTCAAGGGCGCGCTCAAGAAGGCCGGCCACAACACCAATGTCGGCGACGAGGGCGGTTTCGCCCCCAACCTCCCCTCGGCCGAGGCCGGGCTCGACTTCGTGATGGAATCGATCCAGGCGGCCGGCTTCAAGCCCGGCACCGACATCGTGCTGGCGCTGGACTGCGCCGCCACGGAGTTCTTCAAGGACGGCGCCTACCATTACGAGGGCGAGGGCCAGACCCGCTCGATCGAGGCCCAGGTCGATTACCTCGCCAAGCTCGTGGATTCCTACCCGATCCTGTCCATCGAGGACGGCATGTCCGAGGACGACTGGGCCGGCTGGAAGCTCCTGACCGAGAAGGTCGGCAACCGCTGCCAGCTCGTGGGCGACGACCTGTTCGTCACCAACGTCACCCGCCTGTCGCGCGGCATCGCGGAGAACACCGCCAACTCGATCCTGGTGAAGGTCAACCAGATCGGCACCCTCACCGAGACGCTGGCCGCCGTCGATATGGCGCAGCGCGCCGGCTACACCGCCGTGATGTCGCATCGTTCGGGCGAGACCGAGGATTCCACCATCGCGGATCTCGCCGTCGCCACCAATTGCGGACAGATCAAGACCGGCTCGCTCGCCCGCTCGGACAGATTGGCCAAGTACAACCAGCTCATCCGCATCGAGGAAGGCCTCGGCGCGCAGGGTCGCTACGCCGGCAAGGCCGCGCTCAAGGCCTTCGCCGCCCGCTGACCCGCGGGGGGCGTCCCGAAACACGGGTGCCTCTCCGACATCACATCGAAAGACGGCCACACCTCCGCTTCCATCGAGGCTGTGGCCGTTTCGCGTGTATCGGCGTTGTCCCCGGACACGGTCTCCCTCTCTGGAGCCGATGATGAGGGACGGTACCGCCCACCATGACCCCACCCGCCGCACTGACCGTCTATTACGACGGGGCCTGTCCGCTCTGTTCCGCCGAGATCCGGACCTACCGGCGTAGCCGCGGGGCCGAACGCCTCGCCTTCGTCGACGTCAGCGGCGACGACGCCCCCGCCACGCTCGGCCCCGATCTCAGCCGCGAAGCCGCGCGGGCGCGTTTCCACGTCCGGGACGATCAGGGCCGCCTCGCCTCCGGGGCGTCGGGCTTCATCCGGCTCTGGCGCGAGTTGCCCGGCTGGGGCTGGCTCGCGACCCTCGCGAGTCTGCCCGGCATGCCGATCCTGGCCGAGGCCGCCTATCGCGGGTTCCTGCCCCTGCGCCCTCATCTCGCCAGGCTGTTCTCCCGCTTCTCGGGGACCTCCTGCGACACCGCCTGCCGCCCACCCAAGGCGTGATACCGGGCCATCCGCCGGGTCCCAGTGAGCGCACCTCTTCTCACGGGGATGCGATGACCGCTCGGCGCGATCCGGCGTTATAGCCGGGGGCCGGAGCGCGAGGCCCATCGATGCAGAACCCCTTCCAGGCCTTCCTGCTGCGCCCGCGGCTTCTCGGGGCGATCGTGTTCGCGGTGGTGCTGTCGGTGGCCCTGCCCTTCGCCTCGATCTGGACGCGCCTCCTCGTCGGCTGGTGCGTCGGCGTCGTCGTCTACACCGCCCTGGTGATCTGGCGGACCTCGTCCCTGTCGCAGGACTCCCTGCGCCGGGAGGCCTCGCAGCTCGACGACAGCGCTCCGGTGATCTCGCTCTTCGCCATCCTGGCAGGGCTCGCGAGTTGCGGCGCCGTGGCGATGCTGGTGATCGGAGGGCGGGAGCCGGATGCGCCGCGCCTCGCCCACTTCACCCTGGCGGTCATGACGATGCTCTGCGCCTGGGTCTTCGTGCAGGTGATCTTCACCGTGCATTACACTCACCTCTACTACGGCGAGGTCGAGACGGGCCGGCACCGCGGCGGCTTGGATTTTCCGGGGAACGAGGATCCGGATTTCTGGGACTTCCTCTACTTCTCCGTCACCATCGGGGCGACGTCGCAGACCTCGGATACCGACATCACCAGCAAGACCTTCCGCCGGATCGTGACGGCACAGACCGTCTACGCCTACCTGTTCAACACCAGCGTCCTGGCCCTGGCGGTGAACATGGCCGCAGGCTTCGCGCAGCATTGAGCGCGGAGGAGGGGTCAGGCTCCCTTCGCCCGTCTCCCGACGAGATCGTCCTTCTCGGGCTCCGCCAGCACCATCGCCTCGCCGGTCTTGCCCTCGCCTTGCCGCGCGCGCCGACGGTCGCCGCTGCGCGTGAGCATGAGATAGAGGGAGTGGGGATTGGTAAGACAGTATCGCCAGAACAGGCGCCGGGGTTCCTGCACCAGCCGCCAGAGCCATTCGAACCCGACCCGCTGGACCCAGGACGGTGCCCGGCTGCGGCTTCCGGAGAGGAAATTGAACAGGCCGCCCGAGGTCTTGATCAGGGCGACGTTGCGCAGGAGCGGACCGTGATCCCGCACGAAGGCCTGCTCGCGCGGTACCCCCAGGGCGATCCAGAGAATGTCCGGCGCCAGGGCGTCGATCTCCGCGATCTTGTCCGTCAGCGCGTCGCCCGCGAGGTAGCCGTGGTGATGACCGACGATGCGCAGCGCCGGATACAGGCGCTGCGTCGTCGCCACCGCCGCGCGGTTCTCGTCCTCCGTGGCGCCGTAGAGATAGAAGGTCAGGCCCTCCGCGGCGGCCTTGCGGGCGACCTCGTGATAGAGGTCGGTGGTGGCGACCCGCACGGGCAGGGCCCGGTCGCCGACGACGCGTGACAGCGTCACCATCGGCTGTCCGTCGGCACTGATGAGATCGGCCATGTCCACCAGCCGCGCGAACTCGGCATCCCGTGCGTGCCGCGACATCACCTCACCGTTGGCCGAGGTGAAATAGAGGGGCGTTCCGGGTCTCGGATGGAGGCGCACGGCCTCGGCCATCCTATCCACGGTCTCCTGCATTCCCAGAGCCGCGATCGACATCCCGCCGAGAAAGGTCACGGGAACCTGCCCGAGGACCGCCCGGGACGGCGTCGTCATCGTCCCCCTCCCACCAGCGCAGCGGCGCCCGAAACGCTGAACGATGTGGTCGAGGCGCGCTTCCCCGCGGGACGCTTGGCCGAGGCGGGATTGTCGAACGACGGTGTCACGGCCTGTTCCGGTTCGTGGGGCGGCTTGAGTTCGGCGCGGGATTCGGGCTCGGGACGGATATGGGATCTGACCGGACGTGCCGGCTCCGCTCGCGCTACGGGTTCGACGGCCGGCTTGCTATCCGCCTCCTTCACTCCGCCGCGAAAGAAGGCCATGGGGGATCGCCGGGGTGTGGGGA
>NZ_VRVC01000130.1:0-13637 GCF_008040005.1 Methylobacterium sp. WL19 | reverse complement strand
GGGGAAGGGCGAGGGGAGGCTCCGCTCCGCGCACCCCCACCGCCATCACGCCCCGGTGGATCGGGAAGCCGGCGATGGCGCTCATCACCGCCTTCGAGGCCGTATAGACCGGCACCGAACCGGGCAGGGCGGCGAGCGCATCGGAGAGGGGCGCCACCCGCTCATGGCTCAGCAGCAGCGATTCGGGCGCGAACCGCGCGGCCCCCGAGAGCAGCACCCGCAGGGTCACCTCCCCCTCGACGATGAACCGGCCCTCGCGCCCGACGAGGTCGCGCTCGCGCATGGCGGCATAGGCGGCGATGCGCGGATCGGCGGGGTCGTCGATGGGGATGGGTGTCACCGGTGGCCGCATCCTGTGCCCTGGCGGACGATGCGCGCTACGCGCTCGCGGGACGTCCGCCCATGCGGATGGCGAGCGGGTCCGCCTCTTCCCTGGTGGGCACCTTCACCAGAGCCTCGCCGTCGAGCACGACCTCGCCGGCGACGGAGCAGGTGCATTTGAGCCGGGCGCGGCGGCGCTCGGGGACGAGTTCCGCCACTTCGACGGTGACCTGAACCGTATCGCCGATGCGGACCGGAGCGCGAAAGTTCAGGGTCTGGCTGATGTAGATGGCGCCGGGGCCGGGCAGGCGGGTGCCGAGCACCGCCGAGATCAGGCCGGCGGTGTAGAGGCCGTGGGCGATACGGGTGCCGAAGGGCGTGCGCGCCGCGAAATGCTCGGAGAGGTGGATCGGGTTGCGGTCGCCGGTGATCTCGGCGAAGCCCACCACGTCGGAGGAGGAGATCTCCTTGTTCAAGGTTTCGGACAGGCCGACTTCGAGATCCTCGAAATACAGCACGCGCAGCTCTGGCATCATCGGTCGGTCTCCCCCGCCTCACGTCGTTGTCACGGGCATGATCCCGCGTCTGACGTGTCGCGTCGCACAAGCGGTGCTGCAAATCCAGCGCAAGGACATCGAAAAATCGGCGCTCGACAGGTGTGTCGTACCCAGTCCAAGAGGCGAAGACCTGCCCGCGAGCCAACCCTGAAAACCGATGACCGACGCATCCGCCCCGGCGATTCCCATCTCCCTGCGTCCCGTCGTCCTCCGGGTGGCGGGGCTGAACCTCGCCTATTTCGGCGTCGAGATCGCGGTGGCCGTGGCGATCGGCTCCCTCGCCCTCATCGCCGACAGCCTCGACTTCCTGGAGGACGCGGCCCTCAACCTGCTGATCTTCGCCGGGATCGGCTGGAGCCTGCGCAACCGCGCCCGCCTTGGCATGGTCCTGGCCGGCATCCTGCTGCTGCCCGCCCTCGCCACCGCCTACGCCGCCTGGGAGAAGGTGGCGGACATGGCCCCCCCCGCGCCATTGCCGCTGACGCTCGCCGGCCTCGGGGCGCTCGCCGTCAACCTCACCTGCGCCGTGATGCTGGCCCGCCACCGGGACGGGGGAGGAAGCCTGACGCGGGCGGCCTATCTCTCCGCCCGTAACGACGCCTATGCCAATCTCGCCATCATCGGCGCCGGCCTCGTCACGGCGTTGACGCTCTCGCCCTGGCCCGATCTCGTGGCGGCGGCCGGCATCGCCGTGCTCAACGCCGATTCGGCGATGGACATCCTCAAGGCCGCCCGCGCCGAGTGGCGCGCGGCCCATCCAGCGGCCTGAGAGGTCTCCCTTGCGCCTGTTCCCGATCTCCGACCTGCATCTCGAGCGCCGCCGTCCGGAAACGATCGCCCGGCCGGACGCGCCGTTCGACGTCCTGGTCTGCCCGGGCGATCTCTACGAGGGTCGACCGGAGGCCGGCCTCGCGGCGCTTCGCGGGATCGCGCAGGGACGACCCATCGTGCTGGTGCCGGGCAACCACGAGCATTATGCGCCGACCGGCGATTCACGCACCGCGCCCGCGCTGATCGCCGCCCTCGAGGCGGAGGTGGCGCGGATCAACGACGAGGGGGAGGGCGCTCCGGTACACCTCCTCAACCACGGGGCATGCGTCGTCCTCGACGGCGTGCGCTTCGTCGGCACCACCCTGTGGAGCGACTGGGCTCTCGCCGGCCGCTGGCTCGACGAGACCGTGCCCGACCGCCCGGCCGATCCCGTCGCCTATGCCGCCGCGCGGATGACCCACCCGGTGACGGGCTCGCGCGAGTTCCGTGGCTCGATCCGCAAGGGAGATGGGAGCGTCTGGTCGCCGGCCGACGCCATGGCGGCGCATCTGGCGCAGAAGGCCGAACTCGCCGCCGCCCTCGCCGTGCCGCATCCTGGCCCCACCGTGGTCGTCACCCACCATCCGGCGAGCCCGCTGGCGGCCGACGCGTTCCGGGCCATCCCCGGCGTGCCCTGGTGGGTGCCGGCCTTCTACGCCACCACCGCCCTCGACGACCTGCCCGAGGCGAGCCGCCCCGACCTCTGGGTCTCCGGCCATTTCCATGCCGGCCACGACCTGCGCATCGGCCGCACCCGCTGGATCGCAAACCCGGTGGAGGGCGGGACGTATTCGGCCGAGCGGTTCGTGGAGGTGGGGTGAGGGGCGGGCGCGGCCGGCATCGGCTCTCGGATCGTCTTTCGAGAGCGCGCGTCCCGCGAAACCTCCTCCCCCCGCCCTACGTAGGGACGGGCAGGGGCGCCGCCCCGCGCCAGGATCGGAGTCGCCCATGAACACCTTCATCGCCGTCGTGCTCGTCTGCGCCAACGCGATTCCGATCGAATCCTGCTCCGACGACAGGGCGAGCGAGGTGCGCAAGGTCCGCGTCTCGAACGAACTCGGCTGCACCAACGGCTGGCAGGAGATCATCTCCCGCACCGACCTCGGCGAGGAGATCGGCAAGACCGCCTACCTCAAGACCGAGTGCCGCCGGGTGAAGGAGGCGCAGTGACCCCTATTTGTCGTACTTGATGTAGGCGAAGCGCGCGTCGGTGGGCGTGCCCTCGAGGCCCTGGCCCTCCGTGCCCGGTTGCCAGCCCACCACCTCCTCGATCTTCTTGGCCAGGGCGAAGTCCTTGTCGGTGATGCCCTTGGCGGCGTGGTTCATCAGCCGCACCTCGACCCAGGCATAGGAGGCGGTGAGGTCCGGGTGGTGCCAGGCGGCTTCCGCGAGGTGGCCCACCGTGTTGATGACCATGAGGGTGCTCTTCCAGCCCGCCGTCTTGTAGGTCCGCCGGATCCAGCCGTCCTCGTAGGTCCAGGCCGGCAATTCGGCGGCCAGACGCTCCGAGATGGTGGTGTCGTCGAGGGCGTCTTCGCGCGATCCGGCCATGGCTGCACGTCCTTTGAATGAGTGGTGGTGGTCGAGGAACTCTGCGACGCGCCGCGTGTCCGGGCAAGGCCGGCGGCAAAGATCTCCGGAACCGCGAATGCCGTGGTCGCCTGCGACGTGGTGGCCCTGCCCCCTCCGGCAGCCGATCGGATCTGTGGACGCCGGGGAGGCGAGACCCTATGAAGAAAGAACAATAGTTCGTCGGTCCCGGATGCCGGGGCCGGATACGGGCCGGTTCCAGGGAGACGACGTTCATGCTGTCACGGCGCGGAGTGCTCGCGACGGCTGCGCTGTGGCCTCTGGCCGGGTCGGTGACGGCCGCGGCCGCGGCCGCGGCCGCCGCTCCCGCAATCCGTGTCGGAAGCCTGCCCTTCGGCACCGTGGCCTGGGAGGCGGCGGTGATCAAGGCGCGCGGGCTCGATGCCGCCAACGGTTTCACCCTCGACGTTGTCAAGCTCGCCGGCAACGATGCCGCCCGCATCGCCTTCCTCGGCGGACAGGTCGACACCATCGTCGGCGACCTGCTCTGGGCCGGGCGCCTCGGCAACGAGGGCAGGGCGATGCGCTTCATCCCTTATTCCACCACCGAGGGCTCGCTGATGGTGCCGGCGGGCAGCGCCATCGCCGGCCTCAAGGATCTCGTCGGCAAGCGGCTCGGGGTGGCCGGCGGACCGCTGGACAAGAACTGGCTCCTGCTCAAGGCCCAGGCCAAGGACGCCGCCGGCATCGATCTCGAATCGCAGGCTCAGGTCGCCTACGGCGCGCCGCCGCTCCTGGCGCTCAAGCTCGAACAGGGCGAGCTCGACGCGGCCCTGCTCTACTGGACCTATTGTGCCCGTCTCGAGCCGAAGGGCTTTACCCGCCTCATCGGGTCGGACGACATCATGCGCGCGTTCGGTGCCACCGGATCCATCGCGCTCATCGGCTACCTGTTCGAGGGCGCCACCGTATCGGACAAGGCCGAGGCCATCGCCGGCTTCGCCCGCGCCGCTCGCACCGCCAAGGAGATGCTGGCCAACGATCCCACCACCTGGGACGTGGTGCGGCCGCTGATGTCGGCGGAGGACGAGCCGACCTTTGCGGCGCTCAAGCGTGATTTTCTCGCCGGCATCCCGCGCCGGCCGCTCGCCACAGAGCGCGCGGATGGCGAGCGCCTGTTCGGCGTGCTGGCCAGGCTCGGCGGCGAGCGGCTGGTGGGGGCGGGCAAGACCCTGCCCGCCGGCCTGTATTTCGACGGGGCAGGAAACGGTTGAGCCGCGTCACGCCCTCCCCCGCGGTACGCTGAATCGTGGCCCGGCCCGGCGCGAACGCCATGGGAGTGGCGACTCGGGGAGTGGCGACTCGTCTCGTCTCCGTGCTGGTGCTGCTCGCGGCCTGGCAAGTGGCGGCGTCGCTGGCGGGATCGCGGCTTCTGCCCGCGCCCCTCGCCATCCTCGATTTCATCGTGAAGGAATCCGCCACCGGCGACCTCTGGCGCAACGTCGGCATCACGTTGACGCGGGTGGGCGTCTCCTTCTTCTTCGCCATGGGGCTCGGGGTGCTGCTCGGCATCGCGCTCGGCCGCTGGAAGGCGCTCAACCTCGTCCTCGATACGCCGCTCCTCATCCTCCTCAACACGCCCGCCCTGGTGATCACGGTGCTGGCCTACATCTGGGTCGGCCTCAACGAGAGCGCGGCGGTGCTGGCGGTGGTGCTCAACAAGTTGCCCAACGTGGCGGTGATCGTACGTGAGGGGGCGCGCGGCCTCGATCCGGGGCTCGAGGAGATGGCGCGGAGCTACCGTTTCGACCGCCGCACCTGGATCGCCCACGTCCTGGTGCCTCAGCTCCAGCCTTTCGTGGTGGCCGCCGCCCGCTCCGGCCTGTCCCTCGCCTGGAAGATCGTGCTGGTGATCGAGCTGCTCGGGCGTCCGAACGGGGTGGGTTTCGCCATCAACTTCTACTTCGTCCAGAGCCTGAACGTGGCGGCCATCATCGGTTACAGCGTCGTCTTCATGAGCGTGATGATCGCCATCGACATCCTCATCCTCCAGCGCCTCGAAGCCCATGTCCGACGCTGGCGCTGAGAGGGCGGACGCGCTCTCCGTCTCCATCCGCAGCAAGGTCTACGGAGCCGGCGGCCCGGAGCCGGTGGAGGCGGTGCGCGATCTCTCCTTCGTCGTCCGCCGGTCGGAGATCGCCTGCCTCATCGGCCCCTCGGGCTCCGGCAAGACCACGACCCTGCGCATCCTGCTCGGACTCGACGACGCCTATGACGGCGCGGTGACCCCGGACCCGCGCGAGGCCGGAATCGCCATGGTCTTCCAGGAGCCGCGCCTCCTCCCCTGGCGCAGTGTCGAGCAAAATGTCCGCCTCGGCCTGCCCCGTGCCGAGCGGGGGCGCGATCTCGACGCCCTGTTCGAGTCCCTCGGGCTGACGCCATGGCGCGGCCGCTATCCGGGAAAGCTCTCCCTTGGGATGGCGCGCCGCGTGGCGCTCGCCCGTGCCCTGGCCCTCCGTCCCCGCATCCTGGTGCTCGACGAGCCCTTCGTGTCCCTCGACGACAGGGCCGCGGCGTCCCTGCGGGAGATCGTGGTGGCGACCGTGGCGCGCGAGGGAATGAGCGTGCTCATGGTCACGCACAACGTGGCGGAGGCCATCGAGATCGCGGACCGGCTCCTGCTCGTCTCGGCGCGCCCGGCGAGCCTGCTCGCTGCCGTCGCCCTCGACCGGCCCCGAAGCGAGCGCGATAGGGCTTGGGCGGAAGCGATGCGGGAGGACCTCGCGAATCGTTTTCCGGGCGTCATCGCCGCCTGAATGCGCTTTCCCGGTGGCAGGGGAAGCGCACGATATCGCCGACGCGACATTATGCACATGTGTTCGGCGTTTAGGCCGCTCTCGGTGGCGTCTACGCAGTCATGCGGCGAGACAACGCAGCGCTCGATCGAATGGCGCCCAACCGATCCCGAGACATGCACGGCCAGCGCAGGATTTGCCGGTGAGTATTGCATGATAATTCATGTCGATGGAGTTTGAGTTTGGCCTCGTATCGAACGAAGTGACCGTTTTATCGAACAATCTTCGTCAGTTCAGGGGATGACTGGCATACCAAGCGACCTGCATGCGTGTGACGCATAAGAAGCGCCCGAGTCTTTTAAATGCTTTTGTCTTGAGGTTTCTCGATTTTGCAGCGCAACATTTTAGGGTGCGCTCGCTCAGATCACGGTCAACGAAGACGTTCGTTCACCAGGTCTTGATGCCGCCTGAGGTCAAGCTTGCTCAATCGAGTTGACGCCGCCGCGATTTTTCTTAGAGTTCATTCAAGCTTCGGTTCGAAGGGGCGCCGCAAAGGGGTAGCGGCGACCGGGAGAGCAAGTGGTGGTTTGGGCGAAAATCTCGCGGAAACAACCGCTTAGGAAACTCTATCGAAGTGAACTATCCCTGTCGCAAATAACAGGTCGCACAAGTGGGGGCAGGTTTCGCTGCTCTCCAGGCGTGTCAAAGACTTGTCGGAGGAATGCATGAGAGCGGTCCATCTTCTCGCACTCGGCGCTGGTCTGGTGGCTTCGGCCCCCGCCTTCGCCAATGACGACGTCCTGAAGCGCTCGGCCGATCCGGCCCAGCAGGTTCTGCAGACGGTCGATTACGCCAACACGCGCTATTCGAAGCTCGACCAGATCAACGCCGGCAACGTGAAGCAGCTGCAGGTGGCCTGGACGTTCTCGACGGGCGTCCTGCGCGGCCACGAGGGTTCGCCTCTCGTCGTCGGCAACATGATGTACGTCCACACCCCCTTCCCGAACATCGTCTACGCCCTCGACCTCGACAAGGACGGCGTGATCGTCTGGAAGTACGAGCCCAAGCAGGACCCGAGCGTCATCCCGGTGATGTGCTGTGACACGGTCAACCGTGGCCTGGCCTATGCCGACGGCGCCATCATCCTGCACCAGGCCGACACCACCGTCGTCTCGCTCGACGCGAAGTCCGGCAAGGTGAACTGGTCCGTCGTCAACGGCGACCCCAAGAAGGGTGAGACCAACACCGCCACCGTTCTTCCCGTGAAGGACAAGATCATCGTCGGCATCTCCGGCGGCGAGTTCGGCGTGCAGTGCCACGTCACTGCCTACGACGCTAAGTCGGGCAAGAAGGTGTGGCG
Source organism: Methylobacterium sp. WL19 (assembly GCF_008040005.1). Taxonomy (NCBI): domain Bacteria; kingdom Pseudomonadati; phylum Pseudomonadota; class Alphaproteobacteria; order Hyphomicrobiales; family Methylobacteriaceae; genus Methylobacterium; species Methylobacterium sp. WL19. The sequence continues at coordinate 6,264 of NZ_VRVC01000130.1, read as the reverse complement.
CGGTTACTCCGTCGGCACCGACGAGCAGATGATCATGGACGGCGAGAAGACCACGTCGCTCGGCAAGCCGGTCGGCAAGGATTCCTCGCTGAAGACCTGGGAAGGCGATCAGTGGAAAACGGGCGGCGGCTGCACCTGGGGCTGGTTCTCCTACGACCCCAAGCTCGACCTGATGTATTACGGCTCGGGCAACCCCTCGACCTGGAACCCCAAGCAGCGTCCGGGCGACAACAAGTGGTCGATGACCATCTGGGCGCGTAACCCCGACACGGGTGCGACCAAGTGGGTCTATCAGATGACCCCGCACGACGAGTGGGACTACGACGGCATCAACGAGATGATCCTCACGGATCAGAAGGTCGACGGCAAGGATCGTCCGCTCCTCACCCACTTCGACCGTAACGGCTTCGGCTACACCCTCGATCGCGCCACCGGCGAGCTCCTGGTCGCCGAGAAGTTCGATCCGGTGGTGAACTGGGCCTCCAAGGTCGACATGGACAAGGGCTCGAAGACCTACGGTCGTCCGCTCGTCCAGGCCAAGTACTCGACCGAGCAGAACGGTGAAGATACCAACTCCAAGGGTATCTGCCCCGCGGCCCTCGGCACCAAGGACCAGCAGCCTGCTGCGTTCTCGCCGAAGACCAACCTGTTCTACGTGCCCACCAACCACGTCTGCATGGACTACGAGCCGTTCCGGGTGTCCTACACCCCCGGTCAGCCCTACGTCGGTGCGACCCTGGCCATGTACCCGGCCCCCAACAGCCACGGCGGCATGGGTAACTTCATCGCCTGGGACGGCGTCGCTGGTAAGATCAAGTGGTCGAACCAGGAGCAGTTCTCGGTGTGGTCGGGCGCCCTCGCCACCGCTGGCGACATCGTGTTCTACGGTACCCTCGAGGGTTACCTGAAGGCCGTTGACTCCAAGACCGGCAAGGAACTCTACAAGTTCAAGACCCCGTCGGGCATCATCGGCAACGTGATGACCTATCAGCACAAGGGCAAGCAGTTCGTCGGCATCCTGTCGGGTGTCGGTGGCTGGGCTGGCATCGGCCTCGCGGCCGGTCTGACCGACCCGAATGCCGGTCTCGGCGCGGTGGGTGGCTATGCCGCTCTCTCGAACTACACCAACCTCGGTGGTCAGCTGACCGTCTTCGCGCTCCCGAACTAATCGGTCGCACGAAGCCTGAGACGATAGGGTGCCGGCGCGGGTTTCCGCGCCGGCACCTTTATGATTAGATCGTTATTAAGAACACTTCGAACGTCGACCGAACGGGTCGACGGTTGCTCCTGGGAGAAACGTCGTTGCAGTACCAAAGCAAAGCCGCCATCCGTCCGCTCGTGGCCGCCCTCGTTTTCGCATTCGCCTCCGCCGGTGCCGTTCAGGCCCAGGACGCCAAGCCCGCCGATCCCGCCGTGGCGAACCAGCTCGATCCCAATGCTCCTGAGAAGGACGCCAAGCTGATCGACAAGTATCAGGCGGTGAAGGTCGAAGACGGCAAGTATTTCGATAAGGACGGCGCCCCGACCTACCACATCACCAACGACGGCAAGAAGTTCGACTGGTACGCCTATTCCGGCTACCGCCGCTATCACGCCGAGTGCCACGTGTGTCACGGTCCCGACGCCATGGGTTCGACCTACGCACCCGCCCTCAAGGATTCGCTCAAGCGCCTGTCCTACGAGGAGTTCGTCGGCATCATCGCCGGTGGCAAGCAGGACATCAGCTCGAGCGGCACCAACGTGATGCCCGCCTTCGGCGATAACAAGAACGTGATGTGCTACGCCGACGACCTCTACACTTACCTGAAGGCCCGCGCCTCCGGTGCGATGCCGCGCGTGCGTCCGACCGACAAGGAAGACAAGCCGGAGGCCGCCAAGAAGGCCGAGAAGGAGTGCCTGGGCGGCTAATGGCTCGCTTTGGCTCCTTCACAACGACGGTTTGCGCGCTCCTGCTGATCTCGGCAGGGGTGCGCCCCGCATCTGCGCAGTCGCTTCCCGATCTCGTCACCACCGATGTCCTGCGCGTCTGCGGAGACCCCGGCAACATGCCGTTCTCCCAGCGCAAGGAGGACGGGTTCGAGAACAAGATCGCGGCAATCCTCGCCGACGAACTCAAGGTCAAGCTCCGCTATTACTGGCTGACGCAGGGGCCTGGATTCGTCCGCAATACGCTGGGCACCGGCCTGTGCGACCTGATCATCGGTTCGGCCGCCGGTGGAGAACTCGTCCAGCACACCAACCCTTATTATCGCTCCAGCTACGCCCTGGTCACCCGCGACGGTGATCTCGAGGGCGTGACGAAGCTCGACGACCCGAAGCTCAAGGGTAAGGCCATCGGCGTCATCGGTGGCACGCCGCCCGTGAACCGGATGGGCGAGGTCGGCCTCATCGCGTCGATGAAGGCCTACGCACCCTACCAGCTCGATCCCTCGCGCAAGTACCAGACCGTCTCCGCCGAGGTCATCGGTGATCTCGCCGAGAAGAAGATCGACGCGGCGATCCTGTGGGGGCCGGCCGCGGGTTGGCTCGCCAAGCAGAGCGGTGTCGCCATGAAGGTCGTACCGCTACTGCAAGAGCCGGATCGTCCCGCTCTCACCTTCCGCATCGCCATGGGCGTGCGGATGGAGGAGAACGACTGGAAGCGCAGCCTCAACACGATCCTGCGCAAACGCCGGGCCGATATCGAGAAAGTCCTGCGCGACTACGATGTCCCGTTGCTGGAGGACGAAGGCAACAAGCTGCTCGAGCCGGCCGCGCCCTGAGATCGGGCCGGGGCCGGTCGTCACGATCGGTGGAGTTTGCTAAGAGCCTCCGAGATCGAGGGGAAGGGTGGCGATGGAGCGATGGCGGATCGGCCTTACGGTCGCAGCTCTTGTCGCCATCGGCGGGGTGGGGATCGTGGCGGCCGATCGCGCCCAGATCGGCCGCGTCGCTCCGGATCTCGTCGCCGAGACCGAGCGCGCCGACCGCGTCCTCGTGGAGAAGTCGGCCCGGCGCCTGACCCTGTTCCGAGAAGGGCGAGTCCTCGCGACCTATCCCATCTCCCTCGGCTTCTCTCCCATCGGCCACAAGCAGCGGGAAGGTGACGGGCGCACGCCGGAGGGGTTCTATTCCATCGCCTATCGCAACCCCCTCAGCGTTGCCCATCTGTCCCTGAAAGTGTCCTATCCGAACGAGGCCGATACGAAAGCCGCCCGTGACGGCGGCTACGAGCCGGGCGGCGACATCATGATCCACGGGATCATGAACGGCTTGTCCTGGCTCGGCCGGCTGCACCGGCTCAAGGACTGGACCAGCGGATGCGTCGGCGTCGCCAATGACGAGATGGCCGCCATCTACGCGCGGGTGGATGTGGGGACGCCCGTCGAACTGCGGCCCTGAGCGGCCGGATTTCAGTCCCGCACGATGCCGGCGGTGTCGAGCTTCGACAGGGCCTGGCTCACGGTCTCCGGCCCGATGACGAGATTCGGGGCGATCTCGGCGAGCGGAATCAGGACGAAGGCGCGTTCCCGTACGAAACGATGCGGCAGGACGAGACGCTCGTCCGAGATCGCCGCCCCTTCATACGAGAGCACATCGATATCGATGACGCGCGGTCCCCAGCGCCGCTCCCGCACCCGACCCATGGCGGTCTCGATGGCGAGGCCTGTCTCCAGCAGGTCGTGCGGGGTCAGGTCGGTCTCGACGGCGATGGCCGCGTTGAGGAACCAGTCCTGGTCCGTATCGCCCCAGGGAGGCGTGCGGTAGTCGCTGGAGCGTGCCGTGAGCCGGATGCCCGGGCTGGCTTCGAGCCGTCGGATTGCCTCGGCGATGGTCGCGGCCTTGTCACCGATATTGCTACCGAGACCGAGATAGGCGGTACTCATCGTGCCAGTCCCGCGCGGCTGCGCAAGATCGAGATGGCGACGCCGTCGATCACCGCCGGGACCGGCGCGCTCGGCTTGTCGACGCGCACGACGATGCTGTCTACGCCCTCGAATCGCTCGAGGATCTCGGCAGCGATGGCCTCGGCCAGAGCTTCGATGAGGGCGAAGCGCCGGGTGGTGGCGATGCGCACGACGATCTCGGTGAGATCGGCATAGCTCACGGTCTTCGCCATGTCGTCCGACAGGCCCGCCGGCCGCAGGTCGATCCGGCAGTCGAGGGAGATGTAGAAGCGTTGGCCGATCCGCGCTTCCTCTTCGAGGAGGCCGTGATAGGCGAAGACGGCGATGCGTTCGACGAGGATGCGGTCGGTCATGAGGCTGTCCGCATCACGGCGTCGACCACGCGGAGGGCGTCGACATGGGGAGCCACGTCGTGGACGCGGACGATGTCGGCCCCCAGCGTGGCGGCGAGGACATGGCTCGACAGCGAGCCGATCAGGCGGTCCACCGGCTTCGTCTCGGCATCGTGCAGGCGCCCGAGCATCGATTTGCGCGAGACGCCGACGAGGACGGGAAAGCCCAGCGCCTTGAGTTCGGGCAGGCGCCTCAGGGCTTCGAGATGCTGGGCCCAGCTCTTCCCGAAACCGATCCCCGGATCGAGCACGATGTCCGCGTCCGGGATGCCGGCGCGGCGGGCGATGTCGAGGGAGCGCTCGAAGAAGCGCAACATGTCGGCCACGATGTCGATGGCGGGATCGATGGTCTCGCGATTGTGCATGACCATGACCGGCGCACCATGGGCTGCGGCCACGCGGGCGATGTCGGGCTCGCGCTGCAGGCCCCAGACATCGTTGACGATGCGCGCGCCGGCAGCCAGCGCCGCATCGGCGGTGGACGCCTTGTAGGTGTCCACCGAGATGGGGACGGCAAGGCGCGGGGCGAGATCCCGGATGACGGGAAGGATGCGTGCTTGCTCCTCCTCCGCCGAGACGGGCGTATGACCCGGGCGCGTCGATTCCCCGCCGATGTCGACCAGGGCCGCTCCTTCCGCCACGAGGGCATCGGCCTGGGAGCGCGCCGCTTCCACATTCTCGAAACGCCCCCCGTCCGAGAAGGAATCCGGGGTGACGTTGAGGATGCCCATGACGAGCACGCGCTCTCCGAGACCGGGCAGGAGGGCTTTCAGGATCGGAGGAGAAGACGTCACGGGGGCTCTTCGACGAGGGATCGATCTCTATGCTGTAGACTAGGACGATGCCATTCTTCCACCTCATCCTGAGGCGCCGAAGCAAAGCGAAGGCCTCGAAGGAGGCCTCCAACTCGCGCCGCGAGCATTGGGGGCTCCTTCGAGGCCGCTTCGTAGCGCCTCGGGATGAGGTGGATGAATGGGATCACCGTATCTAGGGTGGATCCCGCCGATCACACCCCGCCGCGATAGCAGCGGATTTCGGCTTCGGCCTGGGCTCGGCGCAGATCCGCGACCTTGTCGTCGAATACCTTCGTCGAGCGGAACTCGTTCGAACGTGCGCCGATGCCCTGGCGCATGGACAGGACGGTGCTCGCCTGGACGTATTTATCATAGGTGAGGATCGACGCGAGGGCGTCGATGGAGCAGGAGCAGCGCGAGAGCGATTCCCGCGACTGCCCGTTGGCCGCCATGCAGCCGAACACGTAATCCGCCCGCGCCTCGGTGGGGTAGTCGTTCTCGCTGTCGGCCGCCTGGACGGGAGCGCCGGCGAGGCCGAGCATGAGGGCGAGAAGGCCGCCTTTAACCAGCGTTCGGATCATAGGTCAGGTTCTCCTGGAGAAGTTCGCCGCCATCCGCCGTCTTCGACTGCGCCTCGATGGAGAGCAGTTCGCCGGGCACGGCGGGCGACGTCACGAAGGTGTATTTCAGGTTCTCGAGGCCGCGCATGCGGTCCTTCATCTTGTCGTCGAGGAAGGGCTGCACTTCCACGCGCCAGGCATCCACTGTCTGTCCCTTCACGGTGGCGGTCGTCGCGGTCACGGTCGCGTTGTCGCGCAGGGCCTTGCGGATGCCGTTCTTGATGTAGCGCGGGTTGGCCGAGAGCACCTTGGCGAGGTCGATGAGGTGATGCTCGAGGAAGAGCGTCATCACCGGGTTGCCGGGCATGTCGTTGAACGGGCCGGCGGGGAATCGGTTCGCGCCCGAGAACATCTGCACGCGGATCGTCCGGTTCTCCGGCGCCCCGCCAGGCTCGATGTTGAGCTTGATCTGGTCGTCCATGGTCGGGCCGAACGGACCCTTGGAGATGCCGCTGCGCCGGAGATACGCGTAGGTGAGGGTCGAGCCCGGCGCCACGTTCTTCATCTGCGGCTCTTCAAACAGCAGGTCCGAGGCATTGGGCGGGGTGGCGGTGTTGGCCTTGGTCACGGC
>NZ_VRVC01000012.1:0-56162 GCF_008040005.1 Methylobacterium sp. WL19 | reverse complement strand
GCGCTCGGCGGCCCGGAGCTTGGCCGAGCGCGAGCGCGGATTGGCATGGATCTCGGAATCCGATGCCGTCACCGGCCCCTTCGTCACCATGGTGAAGCTGCGCGGGGTCGGCGCATCGGCGCTCGGCAGGTGGCGGGAGGCCTGGGCCGCCCGGCCGCTGCGCGCGGAGAAGAACTGCTTGACGATGCGGTCCTCCAGGGAATGGAAGGTGACCACGGCGAGGCGCCCGCCCGGCCGGAGGATCCGCTCGGCGGCATGAAGCGCCTGAACGAGTTCGCCGAGTTCGTCGTTCACGGCGATGCGCAGCCCCTGGAAGGTCCGCGTCGCCGGATGGATGCCGCTGGCGGGATCCGCCCAAACCACGCTCGACACGACCTCGGCCAGCGCCGCCGTGGTCTCGATCGGGCCTTTCCGCCGCGCCTCGATGATGGCGCGGGCCACCGCCCGCGAGCGGCGCTCCTCGCCGTAATGGTAGATGATGTCGGCCAGCGTCGCCTCCTCGGCGCCGTTGACGAGGTCGGCGGCGCTCTGGCCGGCGCGCTCCATGCGCATGTCGAGGGGGCCGTCGTTGCGGAACGAGAAGCCGCGGTCGGCCTGGTCGATCTGCATCGAGGAGACGCCGATATCGAGGACGACGGCGTCGGCCGTCTCGGCCCCCTGGTCGCGGACGAGGGCGTCGAGCGTGCCGAACCGGCCCGGCACCAGGGTCAGGCGCCCTTCGGAGGCGGCCACGAGGGCCGCGCCGCCGGCGATGGCGTTGGGATCGCGGTCGATGGCCAGCACGCGAACGCCCGGATCGGCCTGAAGCATCGCGCGGGTGTAACCGCCCGCACCGAAGGTGCCGTCGACGGCCAGGGACGCGCCGGTCAGCCCGAGCGAGGCCACCACCTCCGCGAGCAGCACGGGAATGTGGGGCGGGGCCGCCGCCGGGCCGTCGGGGGCGCCGTCATGAAGGACCGTCATGCCGCGAACCGGCCGATGGCGACGTGCGAGACGGACCGGGGCGAAGCGCGCCGAAGCGGAACGGGTCGAGGACGCCGGACGGCGACGGAAGAAAGGATGTGACGCATGCGTCCCTGCGGCGGGCATCGACCGCTCCGAGGCGGCCGGAAGAGACGGAACGGCAAAGGAAGACGGGACGTCGCGGACGCGGCCCGCACTTCGCCCCAGACGAGCGCCCTGCGCGTCCGCCGTTCCCAAAATCGCCGCTGACGAAGTGATTCCGGGTAACATGAGCCTCTGAGCACCGTCAACGCGCGGACCCGCATGGGCTCCGTCGAGACCGATCAGACCTCAGCAAGGTTAACCGACGGTAAGTTTCGTCGGTTTTATGCAGCCTATTCGATGCGTGGAACGACGCTCGCCGGGTGCCGGCGGGAAGCGGATCAGCCGGCCTTTAAGCCGGGTTCTGTAGGGCCCGGGAGCGAACTCCCGGACGTGGCGGCCATTCCTCTGGGACGATCGTTACCGAACGCCTCGAGCAACCAACCCGGGCGACGAGCCTGGAGAGAGGGCTTGCCCCGTCCTGTCGGACCGAGCGTGTCGCCCCTATTCGGTTTTGCTCCCGGTGGGGTTTGCCGTGCCGTCCGCGTTGCCGCGTCCGCGGTGCGCTCTTACCGCACCCTTTCACCCTTACCCTGCATGAAGCAGGGCGGTCTGCTCTCTGTGGCACTGTCCCTGGGGTCGCCCCCGCCGGACGTTATCCGGCACCGTCTCTCCATGGAGCCCGGACTTTCCTCCCCGGTTCGCACCGGAGCGGCCGCCCGGCCGACTGATCCGGCGCGGATGTGCGCCGCCATCGCGCCCGAGGTCAAGGAGCCGGATGCCCATCCGGGCGCCATGGCGGGATTTTGTTCGGCGGCTTGCTCGACGATCCAGGCGGCCCTAGCTCACCTGGTGGGCCACGCCCGTCGCGGCGGCCCGCCAACGTGAGGAGGTGACCATGGCAACGAGCGATTCGGCCTGGACGCTCGAAAACGTATCCGAACTCCGGACGCTGGCGCGCGAGCGCGTGCCGGTCTCCATCATCAGCCTGAAGCTCAAACGGCCGATCGAAGCCGTCTCGGCCAAGCTCGCCGAACTCGGCATCACGCCGGCCAATGAATTGGGCGGCGCATAGGTTCATGACCCGGTGCGCGGGGCGCGCGGACGCGCCCCGCGATTGCGCCGTCCTACCAGGAGCCGGTATTCTCCATGGAGGCCCACGGCTCCTGTGGGGCCTTAGCCTCGCCCTTCTGCAGGATCTCGATGGAGATCCCGTCCGGCGACTTCACGAAGGCCATGTAGCCGTCGCGCGGTGGCCGGTTGATGGTCACGCCCTTGTCCTGCAGGCGCGCGCAGAAGGCGTAGATGTCGTCCACCTGATAGGCGAGGTGACCGAAATTGCGCCCGCCGGAATAGGTCTCCGGATCCCAGTTGTAGGTGAGCTCCACCTGGGGCGCCTTCGTCTCCAGGGCCGTGTCGTAATCGCCGGGGGCCGCGAGGAAGACGAGGGTGAAGCGGCCCTTCTCGTTCTCCACGCGGCGGGTCTCGCGCAGGCCGAACGTGTCCACGTAGAAAGCGAGCGCCTTGTCGAGATCCGCCACGCGGACCATCGTGTGCAGGTATTCCATGGGCTGGGTCGTCTCCGGTTGATGCCGCCTATGTGGCCCGGCTATGCCGGACGTCAACGCCGCGATGCCCCCGACGCTCCCGCCCCCTCACGCCCCGAGGGTGGAAGCCGGGCGGACCGGCGACACGGAGCCGTTCTCAATCCTCGCTCCCGATCAGGACCGACCGCATGCGTACCGAAAGCCCGACCCTGATCCGTCTCGAAGATTACCGACCGAGCGACCACCTCATCGACACGGTGGAACTCGACGTCCGGCTCCATCCCCGCGAGACCAGGATCGTCGCGACCCTGGCCCTGCGCCCGAACCCGGACGGACGCTCCGACGCGCCCCTGGTGCTGGACGGTGACGATCTCACGCTGACGCGGCTGTCGCTCGACGGCGAAATCCTCGATCCGGCGGCCTATTCCGCCACCGCCTCGGCGCTGACGGTGCATGAACCGCCGCGACAACCCTTCACGCTGACGATCGAGACGCGGGTCGACCCGACCGCCAACACCAAGCTCATGGGCCTCTACCGGTCGAGCGGCGTCTACTGCACCCAGTGCGAGGCCGACGGCTTCCGCCGGATCACCTACTTCCTCGACCGGCCCGACGTGATGTCGGTCTATACGACCCGGATCGAGGCCGATGCCGACGAAGCACCGGTCCTTCTCGGCAACGGCAACCTGACGGAAGCCGGGCCTGCCGGGCAGGGCCGGCATTATGCGATCTGGCACGATCCGCACCCGAAGCCCGCTTATCTCTTCGCCCTCGTCGGCGGCCGCCTCGACCGGGTGTCCCGCCCGTTCACCACGATGGAGGGCCGCCCCGCTTCCCTCGCCGTCTACGTGGAGCCGGGCAAGTCGGACCGGGCCGCCTATGCCCTCGACGCCATCGCCCGCTCCATGACCTGGGACGAGGAGGCGTTCGGCCGCGCCTACGATCTCGACGTCTTCAACGTCGTGGCGGTGTCCGATTTCAACATGGGCGCCATGGAGAACAAGGGCCTCAACATCTTCAACGACAAATACGTCCTCGCCTCGCCCGACACCGCCACCGATGCCGATTACGCGGCGATCGAGCGGATCATCGCCCATGAGTATTTCCACAATTGGTCGGGCAACCGCGTCACCTGCCGCGACTGGTTCCAGCTCTGCCTGAAGGAGGGTCTCACGGTCTTCCGCGACCAGGAATTCTCGTCGGACATGCGCTCGCGCGCGGTCCATCGCATCGGCGAGGTCAGGACGCTGCGCGCCCGCCAGTTCCCGGAGGATGCCGGGCCGCTGGCCCATCCGGTCCGGCCCCGGGCCTATGCCGAGATCAACAACTTCTACACGGCCACCGTCTACGAGAAGGGCGCGGAGATCGTGCGCATGCTGCGCAGCCTGATCGGCGCCGCCGCCTTCCGCGCCGGGATGGACCGCTACTTCGCCGACAATGACGGGCGGGCCGCCACGGTGGAGGATTTCCTCGCCGCGTTCAGTGCCGAAACCGGGCGCGACCTGTCGGATTTCGCGCGGTGGTACGAGCGGCCCGGAACGCCGGTGGTGAGCGTCGAGGGGGATTACGACGCCGCGGCGCGGACCTATTGCCTGCGCTTCCGCCAGCGCTTGGCCGGCGCCGAGGACAGCCCGCCCCTCGTCATCCCCATCGCCCTCGGCCTCGTCGGCGAGGGTGGCCCCATCGCCGCCGCCTGCGAGCGCGTGGGTGAAGGTGTGTTCGTCCTCGACCGCGCCTGCGACGAGATCGTGTTCTCAGGGGTCGACGAGAGGCCGGTGCCCTCCCTGTTGCGGGGCTTCTCCGCCCCGGTCCGGATCGAGATGGCATCGAGCGATGCCGACCGCCTGAGACTGCTCGCCCGCGACACCGACGCGTTCAACCGCTGGCAGGCGGCCCAGAGCGTCGCCATGCGCCTCATCGTCGAACGGACGAGGGCCGATGCCCCGCCGGCGGAGGATGCGGGACCGGACGCGCGGGCCTTCGTCGAGGCTCTCGCCACCTTCCTCGATGCCGAAGCCCTGAGCGATCCGGCTTTCGCCGCCCTCGTCCTCGCTATGCCGAGCGAGGGCGACGTCGCCAACGAAATCGGCGGCGACGTCGATCCCGATGCGGTCCACCGCGCCCGGCGGACCCTGCGGCGCCAGATCGGGCAGGGTCTCGGACGACGACTGGACTCCCTCCACGCCGCCATGACCGACGCGACGGGCGCGGCCTTCAGCCCCGATGCGGCCTCGGCCGGGCGCAGGGCCCTGCGCAACGCCGCCCTCGACCTCATCGCCGCGGCGGACGAAGTCCGAGGCGGCGAACTCGCCACCACTCAATTCGCCGAGGCCGCCACCATGACCGACCGGCTGGCGGCCCTCTCGACCCTGGCCGCGATCCCCGGCGAAGCGAGGGAGGCGGCCCTCCGTGCCTTCGGCGTCCGTTACGCCGACGAGCCGCTGGTCCTCGACAAATGGTTCGCCCTGCAGGCGATGATCCCGGAGGATGGCACCATCTCCCGCGTCGCGGCGCTTCAGGGCCATCCGGCTTTCGCCATCACCAACCCGAACCGGGTACGCGCGCTTCTCGGGACCTTCGCCATGGCGAACCCGACCCAGTTCGCCCGACCCGACGGAGCGGGCTTCAAATTGATGGCGGACGCGATCCGGACCATCGACGGGACGAATCCACAGCTCGCCGCGCGGCTCCTCACCGCGTTCGGTTCGTGGAAAATGTTGGAATCCGGACGGCGGACTCAAGCTACGGTCACGCTTGGCGAATTCGCCTCCGCCGGGGGGCTTTCGCGTGACGTGGCCGATATCCTCGGCCGGACACTCGAGAATGGTTAACGCTTTCTAAAATAAGGTCAAATTCGAACTATCGATTCTTCGAATCCGATTGTCACACCGAGCCGAGAGTCAAGCGCTCGCCCAAGAATTTCGTGGACAAGTTGCCTGTGGAAATGCTGAATTGGATACGATTCGAAGCGTGACTCACTCCACGCCGAGGAACGACTCATCCACAGCTGCGGGGGCTTGTCATGCTGGAGGCGGATTCCGCTTCCCTCTCCGCACGTGCGGATACGATTCTTGGTATTCACCGCCCTCAGACTGCGGCCCATACCCGGTTCGTCCGTGCCGAGATCTGGCTCCGCTATGCGGTGCCCGCCTTTCTGGCCACGTTTCTCGTCTGCCTCGCGGCTGGCGCGGCGCTTCAGCTTCGCGGCGAGCGCAGCGAGATCCTGCGCGATACGGTCACCGACATCGAGACCTTCACGCGTCTCGTCACCGGCGCCCTGGCGGATGTGGAGGCGACCTCCCCCGCGATCCGCTTGCGCCTGGAGACGCTCCTTCCCGCGTCCCTGATGCCGGCCGGACGCCAGATCCTCGTGACCTCGGCATCCGAGACCATCCTCGGCGCCCATCCGGCACTGACGGATCTGAGCGGGACCCTCACGGACCGCCTCGGCGAGATGCAGGCGCTCAGCACGCTGGGCGAGCGCGCCGGCGTGATGGCCCTCACCCTCGCCAATGGCGAGCAGGCCTTCGCGGCCCTGCGGACGCTTCCCAAGGGCCGCGGCCAGATCGCCGTGATCCAGCCCATCGCGCCGATCCTCGACGCCTGGGCCATGCGGATGCGGCATCAGGTGGTTCTCTACGGCGCCGCCGCCCTCGTCATCATCGGGATCGGGATCGCCTACGCGCTCCAGACCCAGCGCGCCTACGCGGTGGACAGGCTCTGCGAGCAGATCAAGCAGCGGCTCGACACGGCGCTCGGTCGTGGCCGCTGCGGATTGTGGGACTGGGATATCCCGCGCGGCCGGATCTACTGGTCGGATTCGATGTACGCCCTGCTCGGATACCGCCGGGAGCGGGAGTTCCTGTCCTTCGGGGACGTGAACGCCCTGGTCCATCCCGATGACGGCGACCTCTACGCCCTGGCTCGCCAGCTGGCTGCGAGCCAATCCACCGTCGATCACGAGTTCCGCATGCGCAGCGCCAATGGCGGCTGGATCTGGCTGCGCACCCGCGCCGAGATCGTCCCCGATCAGGTCGATGGCGGCCGTCACCTCGTCGGCATCGCCCTCGACGTCACCGAGCAGCGCCAGCTCGCCGAATCCAACGCCACCGCCGACATGCGCCTGCGCGACGCGGTGGAGGCGATCTCCGAAGCCTTCGTCCTGTGGGACACGAGCAACCGCCTCGTCCTGTGCAATTCGAAGTTCCGCCACCTCCATGCCCTGAGCCCGGACGACGCGATTCCGGGCAAGCGCTACCACGAGATCATGGGCCGGGGCGTCCTGCCGCCGGTGCGCCGCGAATTGCGCGAGATCGAGGCCTCGTCGGCCACGGCCCGCACCTTCGAGGCGGAGCTCACCGACGGTCGCTGGCTCCAGATCAGCGAGCGGCGGACCAAGGACGGCGGGTACGTCTCGGTCGGCACCGACATCACCAACCTCAAGCGCCAGCAGGAACAGCTCGTCGCCTCGGAGCGGGAGCTCATCGAGACGGTCAAGGACCTCAAGCGCTCGCGCCGGACCCTGGAACTCCAGACCCAGCAGCTCGCGGACCTCGCCGAGCGCTACCTCGACCAGAAGGCCCAGGCCGAGACGGCCAACCAGGCGAAGTCAGAGTTCCTCGCCACCATGAGCCACGAACTGCGCACGCCGCTCAACGCCATCATGGGCTTCGCGGAGTTGATGGAGAGCGGGGTCTACGGGACGCTCGGCTCACCGCGCTACACCGAGTATTGCCGCGACATCCGCTCCAGCGGCGACTACCTGCTCTCGGTCATCGACGACATCCTCAACATGTCGCGCATCGAATCGCACCGCGTCCGTCTGGCCCTCCGGGAGGTTCCCCTCGACGACGCGGTCCAGAATGCGCTGAAGCTCGTGGCCGAGGCGGCAAAGGCGAAGTCGCTGACCATCGGGGTCGACGTCGCCAGCGATCTGACCCTGCTGGCCGATGGCCGCGCCCTGCACCAGATCCTCCTGAACCTCATTCAGAACGCGGTGAAGTTCACCCCCGGAGGCGACGGGCGCATCGTCGTCAAGGCGCGCCCCTCCGGCGATCTGGTCAACATCTTCATCGAGGATAACGGGATCGGCATCCCGAAGGCGGCGCTCCGCCGCCTCGGCTCGCCCTTCCAGCAGGTGGAGACGAATCTCACGCGCACCCATAAGGGGTCCGGGCTGGGTCTCGCCATCGCCCGCTCCATGGCGGAGCTGCATGGCGGTTCGCTGCGCATCCGTTCGGAGGAGGGCCTCGGCACCATCATCATGGTGCGCATGCCAATCCCGACGGCGGAACGGCGGCGCGATCTCGTCGCCGCGAGCTCCGACGAGACGGTGGACTCCTTACGCGAAGTGTCGGGCGCGCGGCCCCGCGGCGGCGCCGGAACGGCCGGGATGCAGCCACGGGTCCTGGCACCCGTATCGGCCTGAGGGCGGCCATCCCCGCCGTGCCGGCCGCTTTTTTCGGATAGGGATGGTCGGCGGGTGGAGGAACGCCCGCGCATCCCTCCGCCCTTGGGTTTTCCGGCCTCTCAGTACTCGATGATGTCCTCGAGTGCGTAGTGCTTCACCGTCTTGCGGTTGGCGATGAGCTCGTCGATGGTCGGCTCGCCCTTGATGGCGCGGGCGATGGCGAGCTTCGTGGCCTCGTAATTGGTGCGGTAGAGATCCTTCTGGTCGAGATTGGCATCCTCGGCGCAGCGCGGGTCGAGCCAGATCATGATGATCATGCACAGGTCGTCGAGCCCGTCCTTCGGCAGGATGCCCTCGATCACGCAATCGACGATGGCGTCGCCCGTGGCGGCCTGAACCACGCCGCCCAACAGGTTGACGTATTCCGCCGTGTGGATCGTCGCCTTGGTGGTCATCATGGTGGAGGGGCGCACGAGCTGGTTCAGGTCGCGCACCACGAACATGCGGGTATGGCCCTGGACCTGCCCCATCATGCCGGCGAAGGCCTGACCCACCGGGCCGCGGGTGGAGCCGATCAGCACCTCCGGCATCGCGTCGGTGTACTGGCCATCGGCGGCGAGGACGGTGGCCTCTCCGGTGCGGAACCAGATCTCGGACATGTGGGCGTTTCCTTGTTCCTGGGCGAGGGTTGCCCGGCCGGCGATCCGGCCGTTTCGCGGGCGGAGAAACACCGTTCCGCCGCCGCCCGTCAATCGCCCGCGTCCGAGAGAGTTTCGCAGGCCGCGCTTCCCCTCTGGCCCTGCGCGCCGCAATCGGTCATTCCATGCGCGGTTTCCGGCATCGCGACTCGGCGTGGTCCGGTGGATCGCCGCCCATCCTCGGGCCGATGCCGCGAGCCGAACGGGAGTGGGGCACATGAACGGGCAGCAGGAACGGGACTGGAGTCTCGCCGTCGCCGCATTGCCGGACGGTGTGCGGCTCGAACTCGGCCTCGCGGATCTGTCCGGGACGCCCTTCACCGCCATTCTCGCCCTCGACCGGCGGGAGGCGCGCGACCTCGCCCGTGCCCTGCTCGCGGCCTCGGGCGATGCCGCGGAGCGGACTTTTCCGCGTCCGCCCTCAGCCAACGGGGACTGACGGGCGGACCGGGCTCTTCAGCCGCGACCGGGGAGCCTGGGCACCTTGAGGCCGCGCTCTTCCGGCGTCGGCTTGCAGATGTAGGAGAACTCAGTCTGCAGGTCGGAGAAGATCGCTTCCCCGGTGATCTTGCAATTCTCGCGGGCCGTCTCGTCGAGGAAGGCCCGCGCCGCCTCGCGCAACCGCTTGGCGCGGGTCTCCGCCGGGCCGCCCTGCCCGTCGTAGCGCTCGTCGATGCCGCAGCCCGTGATCTCCCGCAAACCGTCGGAGACGACGAGCATCTTGCTCACGCGGCGTTGGTCGTAGACGGAATACGGGTCCTTGCAGCCGATGGTCACCACCTGGACGCCCACGGTGGCGTAGTTCTTCGACAGGTAGGAGAAACCGGTGCAGCCCGAGACTCCGAGAGCGAGCGTGACCGCGACGGCCAGGATTCCGGTGGTCCGGTTCAACGTGGTCGCGCTCCGCTCAAGCCATCGATCAAGGGATCGCATTGAAGCGCGGGCGGTCCGACGGTCAAGCCTCGCCAGGACACACCCGCGCTCCATTCCACCGAATCGCGTACGTTACTCCGCCGCCGCCGCGAGATAGCGTGCCGGGTCGTAGTTGAGGATCGGCCCGAGCCAGCGCTCCACCTCCCGGAGGTCCATGCCCTTGCGCAGGGCATAATCCTCCACCTGATCCCGCTCCACCTTGGCGACGCCGAAGTAATGCGCGTCCGGGTGGGCGATGTAGAGCCCCGAGACCGACGAGCCCGGCCACATGGCATAGCTCTCGGTGAGCTTCACGCCGATGCGCGACTCGGCCTTGAGCAGGTCGAACAGGGTGACCTTCTCGGTGTGGTCGGGCTGGGAGGGATAGCCCGGCGCCGGGCGGATGCCGGCATAGTCCTCGCGCACGAGATCTTCGGGAGCGAAGGTCTCGTCGGGGGCATAGCCCCAGAACTCCTTGCGCACCCGCTCGTGCATGCGCTCGGCCAGCGCCTCGGCGATGCGGTCGGCGAGCGCCTTGACCAGGATCGAGCGGTAATCGTCGTTGGCCCGCTCGAACCGCTCGGCGATCCGCACCTCTTCCAGCCCCGCCGTGACCACGAAGCCGCCGACGTAATCGCCGATGCCCGTCTCCGTCGGTGCCACGAAGTCGGACAGGCAGGTATTGGCGCGCCCGTCGCGCTTCGACAGCTGCTGGCGCAGGCCGTGGAAGGTCGCGAGTTTTTCGGAGCGGCTCTCGCCGGTATAGAGCGCGATGTCGTCGCCCACCGAATTTGCCGGCCAGAAGCCGATGATCGCCTTTGGGTTGAACCAGCGCTCGTCGACGATCTGCTTCAGCATCTCCTGCGCGTCGTCGAACAGGGCCTTTGCCGCCGGACCCTGGTTCGGGTCCTCGAAGATCGCCGGGTAGCGGCCCTTGAACTCGTAGGTCTGGAGGAACGGCGTCCAGTCGATATACGGCACGAGGTCGGCGACCTCGTAGGAGGAGTAGACCCGCACGCCGGTGAAGCTCGGCTTGGTCGGACGGTAGCCCGACCAGTCGATCTTGAACGGGTTGGCGCGGGCTTTGGCGAGCGGCAGGCGCTGCTTGTCGAGTTCCGAGCGGGCATGGGCATCCGAGACCTTGCGGTACTCGGCCCGGATGTTGGCGATGGTGGTGTCCCGCGTCTCCTTCGAGAGCAGGCTCGAGACCACACCCACGGCGCGGCTGGCATCCGTCACGTAGACGGTCTGGCCACGGTTGTAGGACGGGTGGATCTTCACGGCGGTGTGGACACGGCTGGTCGTGGCGCCACCGATGAGGAGCGGCACGTCGAAACCCTCGCGCTCCATCTCGGCCGCGACGTGAACCATCTCGTCCAGCGAGGGCGTGATGAGGCCCGACAGGCCGACGATGTCGACATTCTCGCGCTTGGCCACGTCGAGGATCTTGGCCGCCGGCACCATCACGCCGAGGTCGATGATCTCGTAATTGTTGCAGGCGAGCACGACGCCGACGATGTTCTTGCCGATGTCGTGGACATCGCCCTTCACCGTCGCCATCAGGATCTTGCCGGCGGCCTGGCGCTTGCCGTCGCCGCCATTGGCGAGCTTTTCCGCCTCCATGAAGGGTTCGAGATAGGCCACCGCCTGTTTCATCACGCGGGCGGACTTCACCACCTGCGGCAGGAACATCTTGCCCGAGCCGAACAGGTCGCCGACCACGTTCATGCCGGCCATCAGGGGGCCCTCGATGACGTGGAGCGGACGTTCGACGCCGAGGCGCGCCTCCTCGGTGTCGACGAGGATGTACTCGGTGATCCCGTTGACCAGGGCGTGCTCGATGCGCTTCTCCACCGGAGCCTCGCGCCAGGACAGATCGGCCGTCTTGGCCTGCACGCCGCCACCCGACTTGAAGCGCGCGGCCGCATCGAGCAGCCGGTCGGTGGAATCCTCGCGCCGGTTGAGGACGACGTCCTCGCACAGCTCGCGCAACTCGGCCGGAAGCTCGGCGTAGATCGCGAGCTGGCCGGCATTCACGATGCCCATATCCATGCCGACCTGGATCGCATGGTACAGGAACACCGCATGCATCGCCTCGCGCACGGGCTCGTTGCCCCGGAAGGCGAAGCTGAGATTCGAGATGCCGCCCGAGATATGGGCATGGGGCAGAGTCTCGCGGATGGTCTTGGTCGCCTCGATGAAGGCGACGCCGTAGCCGTTATGCTCCTCGATGCCGGTGGCGACGGCAAAGACGTTGGGATCGAAGATGATGTCTTCCGGCGGGAAGCCGACCTGCTCGGTCAGAACCTTGTAGGCCTTGGTGCAGATCTCGACCTTGCGCTCGTAAGAGTCGGCCTGGCCCTGCTCGTCGAAAGCCATTACCACCACGGCCGCGCCGTAGGAGCGGCAGACCTTGGCGTCACTGATGAACTTCTCGACACCCTCCTTCATGGAGATCGAGTTCACGATCGCCTTGCCCTGGACGCATTTGAGCCCGGCCTCGATGACGTGGAATTTCGAGGAATCGATCATCACCGGCACGCGGGCGATGTCCGGCTCGGCGGCCACGAGGTTAAGGAACTCGACCATCGCCTTCTCGGAATCGAGCAGGCCCTCGTCCATGTTGATGTCGATGATGCTGGCGCCCGCCGCCACCTGATCGCGGGCCACGTCGAGAGCGGCCGCGTAGTCGCCGGCGGTGACGAGCTTGCGGAATTTGGCCGAGCCGGTGACGTTGGTGCGCTCGCCCACATTCACGAAGGGAATCTCCTTCGTCAGCGTGAAGGGCTCGAGGCCCGACAGGCGCATCAGGCGGGGCACCTCCGGGATCGCGCGGGGCTTCACGCCCTCCACGGCCTGCGCGATGGCGCGGATATGGTCCGGCGTGGTGCCGCAGCAGCCGCCGACCATGTTGACGAGGCCGGAGGTGGCGAACTCGCCCACCAGCCTGCCCATGGCTTCGGGGCTCTCGTCATAAAGGCCGAACTCGTTGGGGAGACCCGCATTCGGATAGGCGCAGACCAGGGTGTCGGCGATGCGCGAGAGTTCGGAGATGTGAGCGCGCATCTCCTTGGCGCCGAGCGCGCAGTTCAGCCCGATGGTGAGCGGGCTGGCATGGCGCAGCGCGTTCCAGAACGCTTCCGGGGTCTGGCCCGAGAGGGTACGACCGGAGAGATCGGTGATGGTGCCCGAGATCATGATCGGCAGGGTGGTGCCGGTCTCCTCGAACACCGCCCAGGCCGCCGCCACCGCCGCCTTGGCGTTGAGCGTGTCGAAGATGGTTTCGATGAGGATCAGCTCGGCGCCGCCATCGATCAGGCCGCGCACCTGTTCCATGTAGGCGGTCTTGACCTGATCGAAGGTCACCGCCCGGTAGCCCGGATTGTTCACGTCCGGCGAGATCGACAGGGTACGGTTCGTCGGGCCGATGGCGCCGGCGACGAAGCGGCGGCGCCCATCCTGCTTCTCGGCCAAAGCGGCGGCCTCGCGGGCGAGGCGCGCGCCTTGCGCATTCAGCTCGTGGACGATCGATTCCATGCCGTAATCGGCCTGGGCGATGGTGGTGCCCGAGAAGGTGTTGGTTTCGCAGACGTCGGCCCCGGCCAGGAAGTAGTCGAGGTGGATCTGCCGGATCGCGTCGGGCTGCGTCAGGATCAGGAGGTCGTTGTTGCCCTTCTGGTCGTGTCCGTGATCGAGGAAGCGCCCCCCGCGAAAATCCGCCTCGCCGTAGCCGAGGCGCTGGATCACGGTACCCATCGCCCCGTCGAGGACGAGGATTTTTTCCGCTGCCCGCTGGCGCAGGGCGGTTTCGATCTCTTTTCCGTCAACGGGGCGGAGGTCTGTCATGTCGTATCCTTGGAGACGCGAAGTCCCACCAATCCACCTCATCCTGAGGTGCCGGAGCGTAGCGAAGGCCTCGAAGGAGGCCTCCAGGTCTCGTTGCGCGATCTGGATCCCTCCTTCGAGGCCCGCTTATGCGGGCACCTCAGGATGAGGTCCGAGGGTTGGAGCGCGCGTTCCTGTTTCAGGCCGCCTTCGCCGCCGCCACCTTCGGCGCCTGCGCACGCAGGCCAAGGAGATGGCAGATCGCATAGACGAGGTCGGAGCGGTTCATCGAGTAGAAATGGAAGTCGTTGACGCCTTCGTCCACCAGATCGAGCACCTGCTCGGCCGCGACCGCCGCCGCGATCAGGCGGCGGGTATCGACATCGTTGTCCAGCCCCTCGAACCGGGCGGCCAGCCAATACGGCACCGAGGCGCCGGTGCGGCGGGCGAAATTGGCGGATTGCTTGAAGTTCTGCACCGGCAGGATGCCGGGGATGATCGGGATCTCGATCCCGGCCGCGCGGACCTTGTCGACGTAGCGGAGATAGACGTCGTTCTCGAAGAAGAACTGCGTGATCGCCTGGTCGGCGCCCGCATCGACCTTGGCCTTCAGGGCGTCGATATCGGCGTCGAGGGTAGCCGCCTCGGGGTGCTTCTCCGGATAGGCCGAGACCGAGACCTTGAAGTCGCCGATCCGCTTGATGCCGGCCACGAGATCGCTGGTCCTGGCATAGCCGCCGGGATGCGGGCGGTAGGCGGTGCCGACACCGTCCTGCGGGTCACCGCGCAGGGCCACGATGTGGCGTACCCCGGCATCCCAATAGGATTGCACGACCTCGTCGATCTCTTCCCGGGTGGCGTCCACGCAGGTGAGATGGGCGGCGGGCTTGAGGCTCGTCTCCTTGATCATCCGCGCCACGGTGTTGTGGGTGCGCTCGCGGGTGGAGCCGCCGGCCCCATAGGTCACCGAGACGAATTTCGGCTGGAGCGGGGCGAGCCGCTCGATCGACGACCACAGGACCTTCTCCATCTCGTCGGTCTTCGGCGGGAAGAACTCGATGGAGACCTGGATCGGACGGTAGCCGTCGCGGCTAGCGCGGTGATGGGAAGCGGTGGGCATCGGGTCGTCCTCAAGATCTTTCGGTTCAGACGTGTGTATTCGAGACGGGTTTCGGCATCGGCCGGTCAGGCCACCGCGCGCTCCGCCTCGGAAGCGAGGGTCGGCTCCGCCGCCGAGGCGGCGAGCCAGAGGGTCACGGTGAGCTGGTGCCCGCTCTCGTCGGCCGGGGCGAGATGCCGTGTCGCCACCATGCCGAGCCCGGCATCGGCGAGCCAGCCCGTCACCTGCTCGGCGGCGAAGCCGAGGCGGCGATGGGCCTGCTCCTCGCGCAGGAATTCGAGATCGTGCGGCGCGAAATCCACCACGAGAAGCCGGCCTCCGGGCGCCACGAGCCGTGCCGCCTCGCGGAGCGCACGAGCGGGATCGTCGAGATAATGCAGCACCTGATGCACCACCACGAGGTCGAAGCTGCCCCGGCCGAAGGGCGGCGCATGGATGTCGCCCTGGCGCAGGTCCACGCCGGACAGCCCGGCCCGCTCCAGATTGGCGCGGGCGACGGAGAGCATGGCGTGGCTCGAATCGAGCCCCGTGGCGCGGGAGGCCCTGGGAGCGAGGAGCCCGAGCATCCGCCCCGTGCCGGTACCGAGATCGATCAGGCTCCGCACCGGCCGCGATCCGAGGGCGTCGATCACCGCCGCCTCCACCATCGCCTCCGGCACGTGGAGCGAGCGGAGCTGGTCCCATTTCGGGGCGAGGCGGGCGAAGAAGCTCTGCGCGGCATCCGCGCGCTGGGCCCGCACGCCCTCCAACCGGGCCCGATCCTCGGACAAAGGCGGGCTCGACCGGTCGAGACCCCCGACGAGGGGCTCCACCAGACCCGTCCTCGCCTCGATCAGCCGGAAGAACGCCCAGGCCCCCTCGCGATGCCGCTCCACCAGCCCGGCCTCGACGAGAAGCTTGAGATGGCGAGAGATGCGCGGCTGCGACTGGCCGAGGATGTCGGTGAGATCGGAGACCGACAATTCCCCCTGCATCAACAGGGCGAGGATGCGCAGACGCGTCTCTTCCGCCGTGGCGCGCAGCACACCGAGGGCATCGGAAAAAGGAAGGACGACCGTAGCGTTGGCGCTCTCTTGAGACATAAAGATATCTTTATGTTCGATCCGGACGCATGGCAAGGGGAAACGGCGGCTGGCCGGAGTCCTGAGAGAAACAGGCGTGGGCGACGATGCCGGGAGGGGAGCGTTCCGGGCGATCTGCCGATATGGTCGGCTCAACACGTCCCTTGTCGATTCCGGAACAACAGAAACGCCACCGCGTGACCCAGCCGAATTCCCGTCCCCCGATCCGTTTCCGTGGCCGCTCCTTCATGGCCCTGGTGCTGGCCCCCTCGGCACCGGTGCATGACTGGCTCGAAGACCTCGACGCGCTGTCCCGGCGCTCCCCCGCCTTCTTCGTGGGGCGCCCGGTGATCCTCGACGTGTCCGGCCTCGGGCTCGACCGCGCGGACCTCACCGCCCTGGTCTCCGAGCTCAAGGCCCGCGACGTCACCGTGATGGGAATCGAGGGAGCCAAATCCGGCAGCCTCGGCGAGGGGCTGCCCCCCGCCCCGGCCGGCGGACGGCCGGTGGACGAGGTCGCCACGCCGGATGCGCCCGCGCCGACGCACGCGGAGCCGCCGCGCGCCGCCCGTTCGCTGATCCTCGACCAGCCGGTCCGGTCGGGCCAGACGATCCTGCATCTCGAAGGCGACATCACCATCATGGGATCGGTGGCCTCCGGGGCGGAAGTGATCGCCGGCGGCTCCATCCATATCTATGGAGCGCTGCGGGGGCGGGCCATCGCGGGCGCCTCCGGCAATCCCGATGCCCGCATCACCTGCCGCAAGTTCGAGCCGGAACTGCTCGCCATCGACGGTCTCTACCGGACGGCCGACGATCTGGGGCCGGACCGCCGGGGCCAACCGGCGCAGATCCGCCTGGACGGGGATGCGATCAAGGTCGCCGCGCTGGAGTAGCGCCGACATAGGAACCCGGGATCGGAGGATTATAGGGTCACAGGATCACAGAAAGCCGGCTCGTTAACCAAGCGGTAACCATAAGGACCGTCAATGGTTCGGTAAGGAATCGCGAGAGCCCGTGACACACGCCCCTCCATCCCGCCGATCCGTGACGCTACGAGGCCGTGCCTTCAAGGCACTCGTCCTGGCTCCGGAAGCTCCGCTTCCCGATTGGTTCGCCGATCTGGACGCCTCGCTGAAGCGGTCGCCGACCCTGTTCGACGGCCGCCCCCTCATCCTCGACATCGCGGCGCTCGGGTCGGACCCGGACGTGCTCGGCAAGGTCCTGGCCGATCTCGGTGCCCGCCGCATCCGCATCCTCGGCATCGAGGGCGCGGCGGCGACCCTGGCGGGAACGACGATGCTCGACGGTCTCGCCCTGCCCCCGCTCCTCGTGAACGGACGGCCCACCCTCGGCATCGAGATTCCGAAGGATGCCGAGCCGGAAACCACGTCTCTCATGATCGAGGGCTCGGTCCGGTCCGGCCAGTCGATCACGCATCCCACCGGTGACGTCACCGTCATGGGTTCGGTGGCCTCCGGCGCCGAGATCCTCGCCGGTGGCTCGATCCACGTCTACGGGGCGCTTCGCGGCCGGGCCATCGCCGGTGCCGCCCGCAACCCCCGCGCCCGCATCTACTGCCGCAAGTTCGAGCCCGAACTGCTCGGGATCGATCGCCTCGTCCGCACGGCCGAGGACATGGGCACGACCCTGCGCGGGAAACCCGTGCAGATCTGGCTCGATAGCGGCTCCATCAAAATGGCAACCTTGGATTAAGGAGACACACGCATGGCCAAGGTTCTGGTCGTTACATCTGGCAAGGGCGGCGTCGGCAAGACGACCACCACAGCGGCTCTCGGCGCGGCACTCGCGCAGGCCGGACAGAGCGTCGCCGTCGTCGATTTCGACGTCGGCCTGCGTAACCTCGACCTCGTGATGGGCGCCGAGCGGCGCGTGGTCTACGACCTCATCAACGTGGTCAACGGCGATGCCAAGCTCAACCAGGCGCTGATCCGCGACAAGCGGCTCGAGAACCTGTCGCTGCTGCCCGCCTCGCAGACCCGCGACAAGGACGCCCTCACCGACGAGGGCGTCGCCAAGGTGATGGAAGAGCTGCGCGAGAAGTTCGACTGGGTGATCTGCGATTCCCCGGCCGGCATCGAGCGCGGAGCCACCCTGGCCATGCGCCACGCCGACCTCGCCGTCGTCGTCACGAACCCGGAAGTCTCCTCGGTGCGCGATTCCGACCGGATCATCGGCCTTCTGGATTCCAAGACGCTGAAGGCCGAGCGCGGCGAGGTGATGGAGAAACACCTCATCCTCACCCGCTACGACCCCGCCCGCGCCGACCGCGGCGACATGCTCAAGGTCGACGACGTGCTCGAGATCCTCTCGATCCCGCTGCTCGCCATCATCCCCGAGAGCCTGGAAGTGCTGCGCGCCTCCAATGTCGGCTGCCCGGTGACGATGAACAACCCGCTCAGCGCCCCGGCCCGGGCCTATATCGACGCCGTCCGCCGCCTGAAGGGCGATACCGTGCCGATGACCGTGCCGTCCGACAAGAAGTCTCTCCTCAACAAGCTGTTCACCCGGAGGGCGGCATGAGCCTGCGCAACCTCTTCAGCAAACGCGCCTCGGCCCCCACGGCCCGCGACCGTCTCCAGCTGATCCTGGCCCATGAACGGGCCGGGGCCGGCGGCTCCGACCTGGTGATGCTCCTGCGGGAGGAGATCCTCGCCGTCATCGCCAAACACGTCACGGTGGAGCGGGACAAGGTCCAGATCCGCCTGGAGCGGGGCCAGGACATGTCGACCCTCGGGGTCGACATCGAACTCCCGGTGACGGCTCCGGCCAAGGCCGCCCCGGCGGCGGCCAAGCCGTCCAAGGCCAAGCGCGCCGCCGCGTGACGGTCCGCCGTCAGCCGATGAACAGGCCGGCGATGGTCGCACTCGTCAGGTTCGACAAGGTACCAGCCAGGATCGCGCGCATTCCATAGCGTGCGATCTCGGACCTCCTCTCGGGGACGAGGCTCGCCAGACTCGCGAGCTGGATCGCGATGGAAGCCAGATTGGCGAAGCCGCACAGGGCGAAGCACAGGATGGCCGTCGTCCGGGCATCGAGCGTGCCGGCCTTCAGTGTCGGCGAGAGTTGCGCATAGGCCAGGAACTCGTTGAAGGCGATCTTCTGCCCGATGGCGCCGCCGACCAGACCCGCCTCGCTCCAGGGCACGCCCATGAGCCAGGCCAGCGGCGCGAAGGCGAGCCCGAGCACGCCCTCGATGCTGAGAGACGGATAACCGACGAGTCCGCCGCCCCATCCGGCGATGCCGTTGAGAAGGGCGATGAGCCCGGTGAAGGCGATCAGCATGGCGCCCACCGACACCGCGATGACGAGGCCTTTCTGCGTGCCGTCGGCCGCCGCCTCGATGAGGTTCACCGCCCGCGTCTCGGCGAATTCCACCCGCATCGTCGTCACCCGCGTCGGCTCCGTCGAGGGCATCAGGATCTTGGCGTAGAGAAGCCCGCCGGGAATCGCCATGACGCCGGCGGCCAGCAGATATTCCATCGGCACGCCCAACGCGGCGTAGCCGGCCAGGATCGATCCGGCGGTGGACGCGGCCCCGCTCGACATCACGGCGAACAATTCGGCCCCGGTCAGCAGGATCAGGAACGGCCGCAGGGCCACCGCGATCTCGCTCTGGCCGATGACGATGGTGATGACGGCCGAGAAGGTCTCGATGGGCGAGGTGCCGAGCACCCGCTGAAGCCCGGCCCCGATGAGGCGGGCCAGCGTCTGCATCACCTTCAGATGATACAGGATCGCGATCAGCGCCGAGACGTAGAGGATCTGCGGCAGCACCCGCAGGGCCAGGATGAAGCCGCTGCCGCCGAAGAGCTCGAACATGCGCGGCTCGACGAGGCCGCCGAACAGGAACAGGACCCCACGGTCGCCATAGGCCAGAACCGTCTGGACCAGCGTCGCCGCCGCATTGAGGGCCTGCCGCCCCACGGGCACGAACAGCACGACGGCGCCAATCGCGATCTGCAGGGCGAGGGCCGAGACGACGGTCCGGGGCCGGATCGCCCGGCGATTGGTCGAGAACAAGATCGCGACGGCGAGGAGCAGCGCCAGGCTCGCGCCGGCATGGAGCAATCGCTCGGTCATCGTGTCCCCTCTCTCCACCCGAGAGGAGCAAGGGCGATGCCGGGACGGGCGCGGGTCATGTGGGGGTTCATCCGGAACGGGAGGACGTCCGGCGTGTTGACCGTCAAGCTGCGCCGTAATGCGGCGCATAACCGGTTTGAAGGGATACAGCCATGAGCCTCATCGGACGCCTCGTCACCAAGCTTCTCGGCAACGAGAACCGCCCCGTCGTCCGCGACGACCGCAACTACGATTCGAGCAACCCGATCGGCCGCCTCGTGACGAAGATCCTGCGGAAGTAAGCTCGACGAACAATCACTCTTCCCGCACGCAGTGAGTGGGAAGCAACGCCCCCGTCTTCATTGTGGCGGGGCGGCAGCTGGGAGTGAGGGACGATCGATCCCGGAGGAGTTTCCCCTAGAATCGCTCCTCACGCCCTACCACGAACCTCATCCTGAGGTGCCGCGCGAGCGGCCTCGAAGGAGCCCTCCAGTCATCGCAAGGCAGACTGGAGGGCTCCTTCGAGGCTTTCGCGATGCGAAAGCACCTCAGGATGAGGTCGGCGGGTCGGCAGTCCCTTCATTGCGCGGACGTTTCGCCAATCTCTGCAAGGCATCCCAATCACTGGCGATGAGGGCTTCCTTCTTCGCCCGGCTCCATCCTTTCAGCCTGCGCTCGAACGCAATGGCATCGGTGATCCATTCGAATTGAGCGGCATAGACCAGAGCAACGGGCCGGCGGCTGCTAGTATAGCCGGGAAACGTGCCAGCGTGATGCTCACCAAGTCGCTTGTCGAGGGATTCGCCGCGCGCCGATCCGACATAGTAGCTACCGTCGGCACAGCGCAGGATGTAGACAAAAGCGGGCACGCGACAGAATCTATCCTCACGCCGCCTTGCGCTTGTTCTTCTTCTCCCGGCCCTGCCCCGGCGCGGTCTTACCGGTCTTCGACCGGTCGAGGACGAAGCGGGCGTAATCGTCCATGTCGCCGGCGAAGGGCTTCACCGTGCGGTCGGCGGCGAGCCAGAGGCGGTCGGCCACGAGTTCCATCAGCGATCGGTCGTGGGTGATGAGGATGACGGCGCCGCCGTAATCGTTCAGCGCGTCGAGCAAGGCCCGGCGGCTGTCGATATCGAGATGGTTCGTCGGCTCGTCGAGGATGAGAAGGTGGGGCGCCTGCATCGCCACGAGGTTGAGCAGGAGCCGGGCGCGTTCGCCGCCCGAGAGCGCGTCCACCGTGGTCTCCTGCTTGTCGAAGGCGAGGCCGAAGCTGGCGAGCTTGGCGCGACGCCCGGATTCGCTGTCGTCCGGCCGCTCGCGGCGGATGATGTCGAGGGGCGTGTCCTTCGGGTCGAGGGCTTCGATCTGGTGCTGGTGGAACCAGCCGACCTGCACCCGGCCCTCGCGCACCATGCGCCCGTCCCGCACCTTCAGGGCGCCGGCCGCCATCTTGGCGAAGGTCGACTTGCCGGCGCCGTTCACGCCGAGAAGGCCGATCCGGTCATCGACGTCGAGGGTCAGGTTAAGGTCGCGCAGCACCGGCTCGTCATTGCCATAGCCGATGGTGGCATCGGTGAGATGCATCAGCGGCGGCGCCAGCGGGCGCTTGGGCGAAGGCAGGTGGAACGGGGCCACATGCTCCTCGATGGTGGTGGAGATGGGCTCCATCTTGGCGAGACGCTTCATGCGTGACTGGGCCTGCGCCGCCTTGGAGGCCGACGCCTTGAACCGGTCGACGAAGCTCTGCAGATGGGCGCGCTCGGCGTCCTGCTTCATCTTGGTGGAGGCCTGCAGCCGCGCCTTCTCGGCCCTGCGCTTCTCGAAATCGTCGTAGCCGCCGGTATAGAGTTCGAGCTTGCCGTTGGCGACGTGAAGGATCGCGTCCACCGAGTTGTTCAGAAGCTCGCGGTCGTGGCTGATGATCAGCGCCGAATGCGGATAGCGCTTCAGCCGCGCCTCCAGCCACAGGGCACCCTCCAGATCGAGGTAGTTGGTGGGCTCGTCGAGGAGCAGCATGTCCGGCTCGGCGAAGAGCGCGGCGGCCAAAGCCACACGCATGCGCCAGCCGCCGGAGAATTCCGACATCGGCCGGGTCAGGTCCTCCACCGAGAAGCCGAGGCCGGCGAGAATTTCGCCCGCCCGCGCGGGAGCCCGGTCGGCGTCGATCTCGATCAGCCGGCCGTAGATCTCGCCCATGCGCTCGGGCTCGGCGGTCTCGAGTTCGAGGTTCAGCGCCTCGCGCTCGATATCCGCCGCCAGAATCGTGTCGATGAGGGTGACGGGGGTCGCCGGGTGCTCCTGATCGACGGAGGCGACGCGGGCATTCTTCGGCAGGAGGATCTCGCCGCTATCGGGCTGGAACTCGCCGAGGATGATCTTGAACAAGGTCGACTTGCCGACGCCGTTGCGGCCGACGAGCCCGACCTTCGATCCGGGCGGGACGGCCACGCTCGCGCGGTCGAAGAAGCGCCGGCCCCAGGCGCTGAAAGTGAGGTCTTCGATCTGGATCATGGGTCAGCGGCCAAACGCAGGGGAGATGCGGGCCGATGGCCACACGGGAGGATGACCCTCCTCCTATCGCAGTGCAGCAACGAGCGCGAGGGCGGGCGGCGCAGGGCACCACCCCACCGGGGGATGGTGCCGGCCTCTCAGTTCCGCGCGACCCCGGCGGCGATCGCCTTCACCAGGGGAGCCGTGGGCACGCTCTTGCGCCAGAAGGTTCCGGCCCGGCCGGTCTCACGCCCGCTCTCGTAGAGCTGGCGCATGTAGGCGGTGTCGAAGCCTTTCGCCGTCGTGGTGTTGGGCGCGGACTCGTCGATATAGGTCAGGTTGAAGCCCATGCCGTTGCCGCGGGTGAAGGCGTAGGTGGCGGCCAACGTCGCGCGGCTGCGCGCCCGGCTCGCGGTGGTGAACGAGCGCTCGACGATGGACAGGGTGTTGTTCTGCGCCACGTCGAATTCCGGCTCCAGCCGCCCGTTGATGATGACGTAGATATCGGCCTTGCCCGCCGTGCGCAGGCGGCCGTCCCGCAGCAGGAACGATTGCGGGAGGGTGAAGACCGGCGTCACCACCGACCCGTCCACATGCATCTCCTGGAACGCCCTGCCCTCCGCCTGCACGTCGAGGAGCTGGGGCGGGAACACCGCCGGGATGCTGGCGGAGGCCGTGAGCACATCCGTGAACAGCGCGACGGCGTTGGGCCCGCCATTGGTGGCGATGGCGCCCATGTTCCAGATGACCGCGCGCTGGGAATCGAGGTTCGTCGTCACCACGAGGAGGCGGCGGCCCTTGGCGTGCTGCTCGGCGATGGCGGCGAGAAGATCGGACGTCACGTAGCGGCGCACGAGGTCGCGGAGACGTCCGTCCCCGAACAGGCCCGATCCGAACACGATGTTGGTCACGCTCGGCGATTGCACCAGGGTCGAGGCGACGCCGCTGGTATAGATGTCGGTGAGGGTCGAATCGTAGGCCGACCCGAGGAAGGCGAAGGGCGCGATCAGGGCGCCGGTGCTGACGCCGGAGACGAGGGCGAATTCGGGCCGCTTGCCGGATTCCGACCAGCCGTTGAGGATGCCGGCGCCGTAGGCTCCGTCACCGCCGCCGCCCGACAGGGCGAGATAGGCGAAGGCGCGCTTCGAGCGTTCCGGCCGTGCGACCATTTCCGTGAAGGTACTCTCGGACGCGTCGGCATAGGCGCGCACGCTGAGATCCATGCCGGCCGGAACCGCCGCCGAGGCCTGGTCCGCGGTGTAGGCCACGCGGGGGATGGAGCCGCAGGCGGCCAGCTGTGCGGCCACGGCGAGCGCGGCCGCGCCCTTGACCCATCCGAACCGGCAAGATGTCGACATGGCGGCGTGATCCTGGCGTTCGACCTGCATCGCCACCGGGGGATGGAGCGTCAAGCCGAGCGATAACGAGCTTGGCCATTCTACCGTTCCGGGCAATGACCGGCAATCATCGCCGGCCGAAGCCGCACCGATCGGCCTGATACGTGATGGATCAGCAACGGTTCTGCGGGCGTGCTCCGACACACGTTCCGTAAAACGATCTCGAACGACTGGAACACGGCGGCACACCAAAGCTTGTCGAATGGATGAGCCTCCCTATGTCGTTGATATCAACTCACAACGACATCGCCGCCTATCACTCGCACGCCATGGCTCACCGTCATGGCGAAGCGATACGGATCCTCGCGACGGTGTGGTGCCTTCGTCGGTGCCGAAGACTTTCGCCCTGGCCGCGATCCGCGCCGGGCAACACGGGAAGGCATGATGGAAGCGGACGACGCCTGGCACCTCACCGACCGATTGGGGGCCGAGCACGGAAGGGGCGATCCTTTCGCGGCGGCCATCCGCGCGACGCGCATGGCGATGCTGATCACCGATCCGCGGCAGGCGGACAATCCCATCGTCTTCGTCAACGACGCGTTCCTCAGGATGACCGGCTACAGCCGCGCCGAGGTCATGGGCCGGAACTGTCGCCTCCTCCAGGGCGAGGAGACCAGTCCCGACGCGGTGCGCCAGATCCGCGACGCGATCGCGGCCAAGCGCGATGTCGCCGTCGACATCCTCAATTATCGCAAGGACGGCAGCCAGTTCTGGAACGCCCTCTATGTCAGCCCCGTGAGCAGCGACGAGGGCGAGACCGTGTATTTCTTCGCGTCGCAGCTCGACGTGACGGACCGGATCGATGCGCTCATGCAGACGCGCAACGAGAAGATCCATTTCGAGCGCGAGGTGGAAAAGCGCACGCGGGAGCTCACCGAGGCGCTGGCGGCCAAGACCATGCTGGTCCACGAGGTGGACCACCGGGTGAAGAACAACCTCCAGATGATCGCCTCGCTGCTCACCCTGCAGACCCGGACCATCACCGACCCGGATGCGAAGGCCTCGCTCAAGTCCATGCTGGCCCGCGTCGAGGCTCTTGGGACCGTGCACAAGCGCCTCTACCAGTCCAACGACGTCCAGCGTTTCGATGTCGCCGCCTTCGCTCAGGAACTCGCCGTCGATCTGGTGCGCGGCTCCGGGCGGCAGGAGATCGAGCTCGATGTCGACCTCGTCTCCGTCGAGGTCGCCGTCGAACAGGCGCCGCCGGTCGCCCTCGTGATGAACGAGCTGCTGACCAACGCCCTCAAGCACGCTTTCCCCCGTGACGCGGGCGGCCGGCTCTTGGTCTCGGTGAAGCCCGAGGGCGAGGAGATCCGCATCACGATCGCCGATGACGGGATCGGCATGCCGGTGGACGTCGGCGGCGGCCGCACCTTCGGCAAGCGCCTCATCGAGAGTCTGGTGCGCCAGCTGAATGCCGATATCGCCTGGCACCCGGCCAATCCCGGGACGCGGATCGAGATCCGCCTGCCCCGCGGCGGGACGGGCCACAGGGAGTCGATGTGACCGAACCTCTCCGGATCGTCGTCGTCGAAGACGAAGCCTTGATCGTGATGCAGCTCGAGATCCTGCTCGAAGAGGCGGGGCACGAGGTGGTCGGCACGGCCGTGTCCGCGAGGGATGCCGTCGCAGTGGCCCGGCGGACCCGGCCCGACATCGTCCTCATCGACCTGCAGCTGAAGGGCGGCTCCTCCGGCCTAGACGTGGCGAAGGATCTGGCGGACGAGCCCGCGATGATGCTGGTCTTCCTGACCGCGAATGCGAGCCGCTTCCACGACGACTTCGCCGGCGCGGTGGCGGTGATCGCCAAGCCCTTCTCCGAGGCCATCATCGGGAACACGATGGGATTCCTCGAGGAATGCATCCGGACCCCGCCCCCGGTCTCGGCCCTGCCCCTCGGCCTGCGCCTCGCTCCCGGCTATCTCGACAGCCTCGGCGGCTGAATCCGCGCCGTCCCGTCGGTCAGGCCGCCCTCTCGGCGCGCGACAGCCTGGCGACGACGCCGGACAAGTCCCGTGCCGGAACGGGCTTGCTGAAGAAGAAGCCCTGGACCTCGTTGCATCCCTCCGCCCGCACGAGATCGAGCTGCGCCCGTGTCTCGACGCCCTCCGCCGTGATCGTCGTTCCGCGTCTCTCGCCGAGCCCGACGATGGCGCGCACGATGGCGGCGGTGTCCGGGTCGGCGATCTCACGGATGAAGGAGCGATCGATCTTGATCTTGTCGAACGGGAACTGCCGCAGGTAGCTCAGGGAGGAGTAGCCGGTCCCGAAATCGTCGAGGGCGATACGGACGCCGAGGTAGCGCAGGCGGTGCAGGCAGGCGATCACCGCCTCGGTGTCCTGGATGAGGACGCTCTCGGTGATTTCGAGCTCGAGCCTGTCCGCCGCGAGGCCCGACGCCGAGAGGGCCATGATCACGCACTGTTCGAGGCCCGGCTCGCGAAACTGCATCGCCGAGACGTTGACCGCGATCCGGGCGGAATGCGTCCAGGACGCGGCCTCGCGGCAGGCTTCGCGCAGGGCCCAGTTCCCGAGTTCGACGATCAGGCCGGTTTCCTCGGCGATCTCGACGACGGTCGAGGGTGGGATCATCCCACGGGTGGGATGGGGCCAGCGCATCAGCGCTTCGACGCCGCTCACGCTGTCCGTCGCGAGGTCGACCACCGGCTGGTAATGCAGGGTCAGGTCGCGGCCCAGGATGGCCTCGCGCAGCTCGAATTCGAGCTGGATGCGCTCCTCGATCGCCGCGTCCATGCTGGCTTCGTAGACGCGGGCGGTGTTCCGACCGGCGGCCTTCGCCCGGTAGAGCGCGAGGTCGGCATGCCTCAGGAGGGGATCGGCCTCGAGTCCGTCCGAGGGGGCATGGGCGATGCCGATGCTGATCCCGATATTGGCCAGGTGGCCGTTGAGCTTCACCGGCAGCGCGATGGCGTCGATCACCCTGCGGGCGACCTCCACCGCCTCGTCCTTCCCGCCGAGATTGACCAGAATGATGCCGAACTCGTCGCCGCCGAGGCGGGAGACGACATCGCACGGCCGCAGGACCTCGCGCAGGCGTTCGGCGACGAGCTTCAACAGGATGTCGCCCGCCAGATGTCCGAACGTGTCGTTGATCGCCTTGAACCGGTCGAGATCGAGACAGAGCACCGCCATCGGGCGACCGCCGTTCCGCACCGAGCCGAGGGCCTGATCCAGGCGCTCGTGGAACATCGACCGGTTGGGCAGCCCGGTGAGGGCGTCGTGGCAGGCGAGATGGGCGATCCGCTGGTCTGCCTCCTTTCGGGCCGTGATGTCGATATGGGTTCCGACGAAGCGGATCGGCGTGCCGTCGGGGGCGCGGGTCACGACCTTGCCGCGGGCGAGGAGCCAGATGTAGCCCCCCGCCTTCGTGCGGACCCGGAGCTCGATCTCGAAGGCCGGCTGCTGGCCGTGGAAATGCGCGACGGCCGCCAGCCGGCAACCGTCGATGTCGTCCGGATGGATCAGGGAGCCGACATAGGCGAAGGACCGGCCGAACTCGCCGGGCGCGTAGCCGAGCATGCTCTGAGCCCGGTCGGAGAACCAGACCTCGCCGGTTTGGAGGTCGGCGTCCCATAGGCCGTCCCTGCCGCTGTCGAGGGCCAGGGCCAGCCGTTCCTCGCTCAGGCGCAGGCGCGCGTCGCTCGCTCTGAACGCCTCCTCCACCTCCTTGCTGGCCGTGATGTGGAGATTCATGCCGACGAAGCGGCAGACCTCGCCCGTCTCCGGGTCGAGGACGGCCTGGCCGAATCCCTGGAACCAGCGGCATTCGCCGGTCGACGGGTGCAGGACGCGAAATTCCACCTTGTGGTTGGTGCGTGTCGCGATGGCCCGGCTCGCCTCCGCCCGGACCCGAACCAGGTCCTCGGACGGAAGGTTTTGCTCCCACTCCGTCATGGTCATCACGAGGCCGGCGGCCGGATCCGCCCCATCGAGGGGCAATCCCTGCATCCGTGCGCTTTCCTGGGACTGCCAGATCCAGCCCGAGGCCACGTCCCATTCCCAGACCCCCGCCTCCGCCGCGTCCTGGGCGAGGCGCAGCAGGTCGCCGGTGCGTTCCAGCGCGATCCTGGCGGTGATGATGTCGTCGATATCCAAGGCCGTCGCGAGCCATCCGGGCTGGCCGTCAAGGAGGCGGATCGGGCGCTTGCTGACCTTGTGCCAGCGGTAGACGCCATCGGCGCGGCGGATGCGAACCTCGAAATCGTAGTCCTGCCATGCCTTGTGGCGGTCGCCGACATCGCCGCGGATGCGGCTGCGATCGTCCGGGTGACAGGCCTCGACCCGCTCCTTGAGGGAGAAGAGCGGCCGCTCGAAGTAGCGCCCGAAATGGCGGTTGCAGTAAGTGGTGTCGCCGCGGTCGTTCGTGATCCAGACCATCTGGGGCAGGAAGTCGGCGAGCAGGCGGTAGGACGCCTCGCTCTCGCGAAGCGAGCGTTCGGCCCTGTGCCGGGCGGTGATGTCGGCGAAGGTATAGACGGTGCTGCCGTCGGCCAGCGGCACCCCGCAGAGTTCGAGGAGGGTCCCATCCCGTTGCAGGTGCTCGCCGCTGGCGCCGGCTTCGCCGTGATCGCGGTTCCCGTCACGGACCCGCCTGTCCAGGGTCGCCGGCAGCGAACCGTCCCGTTCGGCGATGTGGCGGCGGAGGTCGTCGAAGGGGGCTCCGTCGTGGAGCATGTCCCGGGGCAGGTCGAGAAGCAGGTTCAGGCGCTCGTTATGGACCCTGACCCGGTCGTCCGCATCGACCATGACGAGGCCTTCGTCGATGCTCTCCAGGGTGACGCGCAGGAGATCCGTCGTCTCGCGCAGGTGCTGGTCCGATCGGGCCAGTTCGGTGACGTCGAGGCAGATCCCGGAGATGGCCCGGATGCTCCCGTCCGGGTCACGCTCGACGATTCCACGCTCGGCGACGACCCGGCATTCCCCACCGGGTCGGACGATCCGCGACCGATGCTCGTAAGTGTCGCGCGCGAATGCCCCCGACCCGGCCACGGTGTCGTCGAGATGCCAGCGGACGCGCTCCCGGTCCTGGGGATGGTAGAAGGCCAGATGGTCGTCGAGGGGGATGCGCGCGAGATCGGCGGGCGCGCGGCCATGGATCCGCGCCATCCCCGCCGACCATTCGACGCAGGCTTCGGCCACGTCGATGCGCCAATGTCCGAAACCCGCGATCTCCTCGGCCATGCGCTGCGATGCCAGGGCCGCTTCGAGATGGGCTTCGCGGCGGGTGAGGATGGTCGTGACGCGCAGGCGCTCGCGCAGCTCCGCCTCGCGCTCCGCATTGGCTAGGTGAAGGCGAAGGTGCCCGGTGACGATGAGGGCGAGATCCTCGAGCTGGACCAGGTGTTCGTCGGTGAAATCCGGACGCGGGACGGTGTCGATCAGGCACATCGTGCCGGTCCTGTGCCCGGACCGGAGCGTGAGGGGCACGCCCGCGTAGAACCGGGCCCGGAGCCCACCCGTCACCAGCGGATGGTCGGCAAATCTAGGGTCGGCGAGGAGATCGCGGATCACCACCGGCCCGTCGGATTCGCCTCCGATGGCCTGCCCCGCGAACGCATCGGACCAACCCGGCATCGCCCCCGCGGCACCCGATCCCGCCTTCAGCGCGGGAAATTCGGTATCGACGAGGGGGACGAGGACGATGGGAACGCGGAACAGGGCCGACGCGGTGCGGCACACGGCGTCGAGATGTGGCTCC
The DNA here is from genome assembly GCF_008040005.1 of Methylobacterium sp. WL19. Classification (NCBI taxonomy): domain Bacteria; kingdom Pseudomonadati; phylum Pseudomonadota; class Alphaproteobacteria; order Hyphomicrobiales; family Methylobacteriaceae; genus Methylobacterium; species Methylobacterium sp. WL19. The sequence continues at coordinate 26,856 of NZ_VRVC01000012.1, read as the reverse complement.
GGATCACCATCGCTCGGATGCGTGGAATCCGCCTCGATGGCATCATTCCGCTCCTCGTCGCCTCGGTCGTGTGCCCGATCTTGCACGTCGCACCATCCAGGAAAGCAAGCCGACGTTATCCGTCCTGCCGATGGCGTCGATCGACGCTGCGTCATGGACGTTCGCGATGTACATTACGCTGATCAACGTTGCGATAGTCCTACTCTTTCCTTCGAACCACCACCGTCATTCGGCCGATGCGGCACGGAAACGCGAAACGGCGGCTTCGTCACGGGGAAGGATCGATTGGCCGGGGCGATCCCTCGAAACCGTTTCATCGGCTTCGCGGCGCGGCCTTGTCAGGACGCACGTCCCGGCAAGCCTCGAGCGAAGCGAAAGCCCGATCCCGCGCCGGCGCGCCCCGGCGATCGAGGCCAGCGCGACAACCGAGGCGGGCGCTTCGAGCGATTGCCCCGAGCGAATGGCCGAGCTTCCTTTCGCAGGGCGCAATTTCATCGTAACCGTTGTCGATCGCATCCGGTCCTGCACCGCTCCCGCCGCCTCGAACCCCGTTCAGCCACCTTGTTCCTTCCCGGCGAAAGCCATCTCTCCAGCGCGGGCTCCCGTGGCTTCTCGAGCGTCGACACCTGGGTGTTCGATCTCGACAACACGCTCTATCCCAGCGACGCCCTCGTCTGGCCGCAGGTCGACGAGCGGATCACCCTGTACGTCATGCAGCTCTACGGCCTGGACGGGATCTCGGCACGGGCGCTGCAGAAGCATTTCTACCACCGCTACGGCACCACCCTGAAGGCGCTGATGGTGGAGGAGAATGTCGACCCCTATCATTTCCTCGATTTCGCCCACGACATCGACCATTCCACGATCCGCCTCGACGCGGCCCTGGGCGACGCCATCGAGCAGTTGCCCGGCCGCAAGCTGATCCTCACCAACGGCTCCCGGCGCCATGCCGAGAACGTGGCCGCCAAGCTCGGCATCCTCGACCATTTCGAGGACGTGTTCGACATCGCCGCCGCCGACTTCGTCCCGAAACCCGAGCGCTCCACCTACGAGCGCTTCCTCGTTCGGCACGATGTCGATCCGCGCCGGTCGGCCCTGTTCGAGGACATCGCCCGCAATCTCGTCGTGCCCCACGAGTTCGGAATGGCGACGGTCCTCGTCGTGCCCCGCACCATCGATCCGTTCCGCGAGGCCTTCGAGCAGGAGGCGGTGAAGGAGCCGCATATCGACCACATCACCAACGATCTCGCCGCGTTCCTGGGCGAGCGGGTCCTCCCGGTCCTCGGATGAACGCTCCCGCCCGGAATTGGGCCGATCTCCAGGCGCCGTCCCTCGACGACGTGGAGATCCTGGCACGCGATGCCCTCGCCCGCCTGCCGCCGGAGTTCCTCGCCCTGTGCGAGGGCGTGACGATCCACGTGGAGGATTTTCCAGACGACGCCACGCTCCGCGAGATGGAGTGCGAGAGCGAGTTCGACCTGCTCGGCCTGTTCCGGGGCGTCGGCCTGGCGCAGGGTGGCGAGGTGGCGACCGGGCAGTGGCACAACCGGGTCTGGCTCTACCGCAGGCCGCTGCTCGATTATTGGGCCGAGCACGAGGAGACCCTCGGCCATCTCGTCACCCATGTCCTCGTCCACGAGATCGGCCACCATATGGGCCTGTCCGACGACGACATGGCCGCCATCGAGGCGGCGGCGGACGAGTGAGGTCCGGATGAGCCTGCCCGGTTCCGTCAATCGTCGTTGGCGGGACGCGGGCTCACGGCGCGAGGTCTGAGCAGGCTGGCCTTCGGGCGACGGGTGCGGAACTGCCCGCGCTCCACGGCGATGAAGACGAGCACCGTCACGGTCAGCGTCGTCACCCACCAGATCACCGTGAGGCCGACGCCGATACAGGCGATGGTGAAGGCGCTGGCGAAGACCGCCATCGCTCCGGGTGCGATCGCGCCGGGGGCGGTGGCGGTGGCCAAGCGGCCGCTATGGCGGATCGCCGCGTGGAGGGCGAAGGCCGCGGCGAAGGCGCCCACGATCCCGAGTTCGTACCAGAGTTCGAACAGCATCGTGGTGGGGGCGTTGCCGGGCAGCAGGTTCACGAACCGGCCGCGCGAGGCGGTCTCGAACCCGTGTCCGGTCACGAGGCGGACCGGCTCGGTGGTCACCACTTTCTGCCACGCCTTGATGGTGAGGACATTGGGCGCCGTCGGCCCCAAAGCGACGATGCCGATGGGCCGGGCGATGAACGGCAGGAACGGCGCGCTCACCAGCAGGCCGCCGCAGACGAGGGCAACCGCGCGCACGCCGACGAGGGGGCGATAGGTCGTGAGGGCGAAAGCCACCGCGCCGACGGCAAGCGCCAGGATCTGGGTGATGTTCGGCGAGATCGAGAGGGCCAGGGCCACGAGGATGGCGGTGCCGAGGGCCTCCAGGTCGCGCCCGCGCGAGCGCAGCCACGCCACGGAGGGCCAGACCAGCAGGGCGAGGACCGTCAGCCCGCGATCCACCGAACTCTGGTCCTCGGGCATGGTGCGCAGGAGCGTGTCGCCGAACAGCCCGAACACGATGGAGACGATGGACGCGGCGATGACGCCCAGCGGCAGCAGGTAGAGGTTGGCCGAGCGCATGCGGTCCGGCAGCGCGAGATAGGCGGCCAGGGTCATCAGGATGGTGGCCGTGAGATTCAGAAGGCGCTCCGTCGCCGGTCCGAGGAACGGCGTCCAGACCAGGGACAGGGCCGACCAGAGGATGACCAGCCCCCCCGCCAGGAAGGCCGTGGACGTCAGCATCCGGGTCGCCGTCACCCGGAGCGGCCGTTGCTTGCCGTCGATGGCGCTGGCGATGACGATGAGCGCGATGGCGATGGGCGCCAGGATCACGGTGGCGCGCCGGGCCACCTGGGCCGCCACGGGAAGCAGGACGAACAGGCCGAAGAACCCCACGCGCCGGAGCAGGGCCGCCGCGTCGAGGGCCGGATCGATGGACGGTCGAGAGGTGGGCGCGCGGGCCATGGTGCGATTGCAGCCGTTCGACGGCGCCACGAGTCCGCCCGTGCGCTACCGGTCGAGTCGTAGTGCAGGGAGGCGGTGCGCGCTGTAGATGTCGTGCAACACCCGTGCGTCCTCCGCCGCCTGCCTTCACGCGGCCTCCGGTTGCCGCCGCCTCGGAACCAGGCGCCGGCCGACATCCGTCAGCACCCGCCAACCTGCCCAGGTCGCCAGGAAGCCGAGGAATCCGGCGATGATCCCGTCGGCGCTCGCCGGGACCGCGGGCACGTAATCCTGGTAGGTGGCGCGGGCCAGCGCCATGTCGGGGTCGCGCAGCAGCGCGGCGAAACGGCCCATGGGGCCGCCCGCCTCGGTGAGGGCCTGCTTCTGCGCGTCGAGACGCTGCAGGCGCTCGATATCGGCGCGGGCCGCTTCCCCGCGACGGGCCACCAGGGCGTCGCCGTTGCCGCGCAGGCGCTCGACGGCCCCCTGCCGGTTGGTCCCGCTCGCGGCGGCGTCCGCGTCGAGGGCGGCGATGGAGCGTCGCAACTCGTCGAGGGTGCCCCCGAGCCGCTGCGCGTATTGCTGCGCGAATTCGGGCCCCTGGGCGGCGACGATGCCGCCGAGGATGCCAAGGGCGAGGCCAAGGGTCCGGATCACACGCAGCACGATTCATCCCTCATGACGTCGTCAGACAAAAGGCCGAGCCGCGTGGCGGTTCCCGAACGGTCGGATGGCGCACGAAAGGGCGGTTCCGTGGCGGTTCCGTGGCGATTCCCGAACGGTCGGGAGGCGCACGAAAGGGCCGCTCCGTGGCGGTTCCCGAACGGTCGGATGGCGCACGAAGGGGCCGCTCCGTGGCGGTTCCCGAACGGTCGGATGGCGCACGAAGGGGCCGCTCCGTGGCGGTTCCCGAACGGTCAGGTGAGGTCCGCCAAGGCGGCTTCCACCTCCGCCCGCGTCACCTCGGCCAGGGGTTTGGCCACCTTCGCGGCCTGCGTCTTCCGCCCCGGCCTCATGACGAGGACGATCGTCTCCAGGCCGGGACAGGAGGGGTCTGGGCACAGGATCTCGTTGACCTTCACCACGGTCCCGGGCTCGACGAGGTCGCGGACCCACTCTTCGACCCGGCGGCGCGCGGTATCGTCGGCCGGCTCGCGCCGGCGTCCGAAGCCGAGGAGCGCCATCGCCGCCTCAACCCGGCAGCGTCAGGATGCCGGCCATGCCACCGGCACAGCCGAAGGCGAGCCGGCCGCCGCGCCCGTCCCAGGCCAGGGCGGAGACCGCTCCGCCCTTGGTGGCAGGCCGGACCAGCAGTTCCGAGGCATCGGCGAAGCGCACGAGCAGGATGCAGCCGTCCTCGTAGCCGATGGCGAGGACCAGGGCCTTGGGGTGGAACGCCACCCGCGTGACGCGGGCCGGGCGGATGCCGCATTCGCGCGGGGCCTTGCCGGTGGGGCCTTCCTTCGAATCGAACGGCCAGATGATGGCGGCTTCCGCGCCGCTGGTGGCGAGCCAGTTGCCGTCCCCCGACCAGCTCACCGAGCGGACCTTGCCGGGATAGCCCGACATCCGCATGTGGCCCCGGTCGGGCTGGAGACGCCAGCCGTGGAGCGAGTTCTCCTGCATCGTCGTCACGACGAAGCGGCCGTCCGGCGACCACGTGACGTCGAGATGCGAGCCCTTCCATTCCACGAAATCGGGGGCGGTCTCGAGATTCGGGTACCAGAGGGTGGCGCCGTTGTAATGCGCCACGGCGAGGCGGTAGCCCTTGGGCGCAAAAGCGAGCCCCCGCGCCGTGGTGGGCGCGGCGAAGACCTTCTCCCGGCCCTTGGCATCGCGGGCGACGACGTTGCGGCCGGCCGCATAGGCGATGGCGCCATCGGAATGGAGCGCCAGGGCGTCGATCCAGGCCCCGCCCTTGGCGGCGGCCACCTCGGTCATGTCGCCATCGGCCGCGACGGCCACGATGCGTCCGTCGTCGCCGCCCGTCACGATCCGCCGTCCGTCACCCGAGGCCACCAGGATGCCGGCATCCGGGTGAGCCGCCACGCGCCGCGTCTCGTGGGGGCCCACCAGCATCACGGCGCCGTCGCCCAGCGCCAGGGCCAGGACGTCCTTCAGCCAGACGGCCCCGGAGACATGGGCGCCAGCCTCCAGCGGAACGACGTGATCGACGAGTGAGGGAGCGCTGGCGCTCATCGGCTAAGAACCTCTCAGGACGCGGATGCGGAATCCGGCGCCGATTTCAGCACCGTCATGACCGTCGCGACCAGGGTGAGACAACCGGCGATGCCGGCGGGAATGGCGAGGGCATACAACGCCAGGCGGCCATAGGCGACCGCCCCGAGCAGGGAACCGCATAGCAGCGAGAGCCAGACGAGGCCGTCGCCGACCCAGCCGAAACGGGGTCCGCGCCCCGCGAGCGCCGAAGCGAGCTTCTGCCCGGTGCTGAACAGCGCTCCCGTGACGAAGGTGGTGCCGGCCCGGAACCCCTGGACATGGGCGAGAGCGGCGTTCTGCGCGCCCATGGCGAGGGCGAGAAGCAGCGAGGCGTGGCCTGGGCTCGGGTCCTCCACCGCGGTGAGATAGGCGCCGGATACCAGGACCGTCTCGAAGCCGAGAAGCACCGGAGTGCTCCACCGGGCCGGGGTCAGGGCCGAGAGCCCGCCCCCACACAGGCTTCCCAGGAAGAAGGCGAAGATGAGAAGGGCCGGCAGGATCGCCAGGAGGGGCGTGTCATGCCCTATCGCCACGGCGAACTGGGTCGTGTTGCCGCTCATGAACGAGGTGTAGAGGCCGCCCAGCCGGATGAACCCGAGGGCGTCCACGTAGCCGGCCAGCGCCGTGAGGACGAGGCCGAAGCCGAGATGCCAGGTCCGGCTCATGACAGGCTCCGGCTCATGGCAGCGCGCGCGCTCCCGCCGCCCCGTTCCGTCCCGGGACGACCGAGGCCGGTTCGGTAGGGTTAAGGCATTGCTTACCAAGTCCGCGCAATTCGAGTGAACGGGACCGAACATCGCGGCCGCCACTCCCGTTGGTGTGACGATCCGGCGTCGGGCTTCTCGTCCCGCCCCGGGTGAGTTGGAGTTGCGTCATGATCCCTGTCGCTTACGCTGCCTTCGCGTTGCCGAACTTCGGCTCCGTCCGCGGATCCGAAACCGTTCTGGTGGTGGAGGATGAAGCCATAGTGTGCGAACTGGCCGTCGAAGCCCTCATGGACGAAGGCTACCGCGTCCTCAGCGCCGCCGACGCCGAGGAGGCCGAAGACATCCTGGCGCGGGAACGCGTCGACCTGCTCTTCACCGATATCGATTTGGCCCGCAACACCAATGGCCTCTCCCTTGCCCGGCGGGCGCGGCGCCTGCGTCCGAACCTCCCGGTCATCTACACGTCGGGAGGACGCGGAAGTCTCTCGCAGGCGGATGCGGTGGCGGAATCAATCTTCGTGCCGAAGCCCTATCGCCCGAGCCAGCTCATCGCCCTCGCCAACGGCCTCCTGCGCCGTTTCCCCCACTACGCCTGAGCGCAACCGCGCCCCATTCCTTCCGGAGCCCCATCCCCCATGCGCACCCTGCTCGCCACCGCTCTCGTCCTCTGCGCCACGACGCTCAGCGCCTACACGACAGGAAACGCCAAGGCCGCGTGCGACGTGAAGGGGGCGAAGCTCGAGGAAGCCATCGCCGGCAAATCCGAGCTTCGCGAAACCGCCAACAAGCAGGCGGTGCGCGACCTGCGCACCCTGCGTGACGCAGCGATCATCCTGGAGACGTACAAGTACGAGGGCGAATGCGATCGCCTCGTCGCGATCATCAAGGCGCTGGCCACCAACCCCGAGAAGGCGATCGAGCAGAGCGGCGATACCGACGAAGAGAAGGCGGAGGATCTCATGGAAGCCCGCCAGCCGAAGGCTCCCCCCGCCGAGGGCGTCCCCGCCAAGGCGAAGTGACCACGCTCGCAAAAGCTGGATCGCGTCTCGGACGGAACACTCGCGGGGCGAGAACGCTTGCATCGCTGGCCATGCCGAACTCCACGCGGCGGGCCAGTGCGGCCGGATCTCGACGGTCGGCATTTCCCTCACTCTGAAAGGATCGATCGAGCATGGGCACGGATACGGCAACGCGCGGATCGAGCCTCTCCCACGCGTCGAACGACCTGCCCTCGGTCACCCTCGACGATTACAACATCGAGTTGAAGAACGGCGAGGGCTTCATCGGTGATCGCGTATCGAAGAAGGCCTTCCGCGATCTCGTGGAGGATTGGCGCGAAAAGCTGCGCAAGCTCGGTCCCGACCCGCTCGGCACGAAGCCGAGCCACGATTTCAGCAAGCGGCGCCTCGACGATCTGTTGATCGACGGTACCCCGCTCGCCGCCGGCGTGGTCTTCGGCGCAATCGAGGAATTCGCGCAGGAGCTCGCCACCGTCGTACGGCGCTTCCTGCGTCAGAAAGGGTGGCGCGATACCCAGAGCATCGTCGTCGGGGGCGGTTTCAGCGACAGCCTCGCCGGACGGCTCGCCATCGACCGGGCCAGCGTGATCCTCCGTGCCGGCGGTCTCAACCTGAACCTCGAACCGATCCGTCACCACCCGGACGAGGCCGGGCTGATCGGGGCCGTCCACCTCGCGCCGTCCTGGATCTTTTCCGGCTACGACAGCCTGCTCGCCGTCGATATCGGGGGCAGCAACATCCGGGCGGGAGTCGTTACGACCAACCTGAAGAAAGCCGCCGACCTGTCGCGCGCAGAAATCTGGCGTTCGGAGCTCTGGCGCCACCGCGACGAGGATCCGGCCCCGAGCCGCGACGAGGCGGTCGACCGCCTGATCGCGATGCTGAACGACCTGATCTCGCGGGCGGAGCGCTCGCGCCTGAAACTCGCGCCCTTCATTGGGGTCGGGTGCCCCGGCGTCATCGCCTCCGACGGGACCATCGAACGCGGTGGCCAGAACCTGCCCGGCGATTGGGAGAGCAGTCGTTTCAACCTTGCCGAACGACTGGTGGAAGCCATTCCCACCATCGGGGATCACGATACCATGGTGCTGATGCACAACGACGCCGTAGTGCAGGGCCTCTCGGCCATGTCGGACATGACGGGCGTCGCGCGATGGGGCGTCCTCACCATTGGCACCGGCCTCGGCAATGCCCGCTTCACCAACCGACGGCTCCCCGACACGGTGCATTGAGGGTCGTACAGCGCGACCTTCAGCGCGCGGTCCCCACGGTTTGGAGGGGCTCCCGCGCATCGCGAGCCCGATGTCATCCCCCGCTCAAGTCTTCGGAGTGTCGCAGGTCGTCGGGTGTAAAGTTGCTCAGGGCGGGGTGGGCGGCGGTACTGCATCCTGGTCCGGATGATTGCGGACGCGGGCCACCTTGCTGGCGATGCGGTTACGCAGGTCGCTCGGTAGTTCGATCTCAACCAGCCGCCACGACCACCCCCGCAGGCGCAGGCGCAGGCGGAACCGCTGCGACCGCGACGCTTCGGGAGGCACGGCGATGACGAGGGTGCGGAATCCCCGCATCTCCGAGGAGAGGTAGTACGGGATCAGCCGAGAAATCGTGTCGATCCTCAATCCGGCGGGAACGTCGCTCCTATGCTCGGCATCGCCGCCGCGGAGGCCGATATCGAGGGATTGCGGAATACCGTCATCGAGGAGATCGATGACCGACTGTGCCGTCACAAGGGATTCGGTCAGAGGTTCGGCCAGGGCCGCCGCGGCTTCGATCAGCCTCTGTCGATCCCGCGAGAGCTCGACCTCGGCACCGGCCTCGCCCCTCGGCTGAGAGGCGGCGGCCGAAATCTGACGGATCATGGATTGGCGCAGGATGCGGAAGTTGACGTGCCGTTCGACATACCCGACGTCCCGTGCCTGCACCGCCGAGGCCAGATCATAGAGCATCCAGAACGGCGTCAGCGTGTAGACGAACCACGACAGAATCAGGGAAATGGGGATCCACCACAATCGCATCATCGCGATGGGGCAGCCCTCTGCGCCTGCTCGCTCCACCCGGCAAGGACTGCGAACTGGGCGACCACGGCCTCGTAGACGGGCCGCTTGAACGGCACGATGAGGTCGGCCAACCCGTCCATCTCTTCCCAACGCCAGGCATCGAACTCGGATTTGTGCAAGCCGCCGCCGGGTGAAAGCACGTCGATCTCGGTCTCGTCCCCGACGAGACCGAAAGCGAACCACTTCTGCGTCTGTCCGCGATACCGGCCCTTCCAGGCCTGTTTCAGTACGGCGGGCGGCAGATCGTAGGCGAGCCAGCCGGGTGTCTCCCCGAGGAGTACGACCGAACCGGCCGAGACGTTGGTTTCCTCGTGCAGTTCCCGCAAGGCCGCCGCGAGAGGATCTTCGCCCTCATCGATCCCACCCTGCGGCATCTGCCAGGCGCGGTCTCCTTGCACATGCTCCGGCCCCGCCTCCTGACGGCGACGGCCGATGAAGACGCTCCCCCGGGGAGCGATCAGCATGATGCCGACGCAGGGCCGATACGGCAGGTCGGGTTCGGGCACGGTGAGCTTCATCGGCGGGACCATAGGTCAGGGCAGCGATGGGCCGCAATGCGGCAAGGGGCAGTTCACGATGGGATCGCGTGAAGAGCGTTCCCCTCGCGCCGCCCGCCGGACTCACTCTGCCAACAAAACCTTCGGGCAAGGTCAGCCCGGCGGAGGATCGGGGGACTCGACCTCGCCTCTTCGCTGAAGGATCAGCGCCATGAACCAGCACAGGGAGGCCCAGGCCGCGCCGATACACCAGCCGGCGAGCACGTCGCTCGGCCAGTGCACACCGAGATAGATCCGGCTCACCCCAACGATGAGCGTCATCCCGACACCGAGAAGGAGGATCAGGACCTTCACGGCACGGTTCTGGTCCACGCGGGCCAGCAATGTCGCCAGGGTGAGGTAGGCGATGGCCGACATCATCGCGTGGCCGCTGGGGAAGCTCGCGGTGAACACGTCCATGCCGTGGGGGACGAGATCCGGCCGCGGCCGATGGTAGAACATCTTCAACACCGTCGAGACGAGCAATCCCCCGCCGATGGCGCCCAGCACGAAGGCGGCGATGCGGTGCCGCCGGGTGAGCGCCAGATAGGCGACCGCGCTCAGGGTCACGAAGGTGATGGTGAAGACGCTGCCGAGTCCCGTGATGTCGCGCATCGTCTCCTCGAGCCAGCGAGGCCCGATCGGGTCCGACAGGTCGGCGGGGTTGCGCAGGGCAAGCAGGATCTTGCGGTCGAGCGCTTCGGTGGAGCCCTCCCCGACCTCGTCGGCGAGGAAGAAGAAGGCGTAGCCGAGGAAGCTCACGCCCAGCAGCGCCACGAGGGGGCCGACCTCGTTGAGGCGCAGGCGGAGCCACAGGGCCGTGGCGTGGCTGAACAGCGGATGCTGGAGATAGGTCGGGAGCGGCGCCTTCATGCTGCTGTCTTCGTCATCGGTTCGTCGTCCCTCGATCATCGATGCCGCCCGAAGGCGAAGCGTCCCCGCTGTTGCCACGGCCCGCCAAGGTAGCGCCAGAGGATCAGCCCCGGCGAGGTGAAGCTGAACGGTTCGAAATCACGCTCCAGCGTATGATGCAGGGTGCGGGCGACGTCCGGCGCGACCTTGTTCTGGACGGTGACGTGGGGCCGCCATCCCTGCTGGTCCTGTGCGGTCAGAACATCCGCGTAACGCCGGGCGATCTCGTCCCGAAGCCGGGACAGGGCGTCGGAGGCGAGGGCGAAGGCGACGCCGCGGCCCATGAAGCGAAGTTCGGTGACTGCGACCTCCGCCGGTTCGCGCTCCGCCGTGAGTTCGGAAAGGGTCGCGGCGATCCCCTCCTCCTCCAGGCCCGGCAGGTGGTGGAACAGGGTGGCATGGGCCGGGATGACGTTGAGCTTCTGCGGGAAATGCCGCCGTCTCAACCCGTCGAAATGCCAGAAAGTCTCCGGGTCCATCTCCAGGGTAAGGATCAGCGGATCGGCCGTGGGCGCGTCGGGCAAGGTACTCATCGCCGGCAAACCGTGCGGATGCAGACCTGTTCCCGCTATTTTGCTCTTTCCGACAAGCCACACATGGCTCATCTCGCTATCGGCGGGTCTGGTGGGAGACGACGGATGGGATTGCTGGTCGACGGCACCTGGCAGGATACCTGGTACGACACGAAGGACACCGGCGGCCGGTTCAAGCGAACGGATGCCAAGTTCCGCAACTGGGTCACCGCCGACGGCGAGCCCGGCCCGTCCGGCGAGGGCGGATTTTGCGGGGAGGCCGGCCGCTATCACCTCTACGTCTCGCTTTCCTGCCCCTGGGCGCACCGCGCCCTCATCGTGCGCGCGCTGAAGGGGCTGGAGGAGGCGATCACGGTCTCGGTGGTCGATCCGCATATGGGATCGGAAGGCTGGGTCTTTAGCGATTCACCGGGCGCCACACCCGACACGGTGAACGGCGCGAACCGACTCTACGAGGTCTATCTGAAGGCAGTGCCGGACTTCACCGGTCGCGTCACCGTCCCCGTCCTCTGGGACCAGCAGCGCCGCACTATCGTCTCGAACGAATCGTCCGAGATCATCCGCATGTTGAACGACGCGTTCGGCGGCACCGGACCCGACCTCTATCCGGAAGCCCTGCGCGGCGAGATCGATGCGGTGAACGCCCGCGTCTACGATGCCGTCAACAACGGGGTGTACAAGGCCGGCTTCGCGACGACCCAGGACGCCTACGAGGAAGCCTTCGACGCCCTGTTCGCCGAACTCGATTCCCTCGACGAGCGGTTGGGCAAGGCCCGCTACCTGTGCGGCGCGACGCTGACCGAGGCCGACATCCGCCTGTTCACCACTCTGGTGCGGTTCGATCCGGTCTATGTCGGGCACTTCAAGTGCAACCTGCGCCGGATCGCCGACTATCCGAACCTCTCGCACTACCTGCGCGACCTCTACACCCTGCCCGGCATCGCCGGCACGGTGAACCTCATCCACATCAAGCAGCACTATTACGGGAGTCATCCGAGCCTGAATCCGACGGGGATCGTGCCGAAAGGTCCAGAGCTCGATCTCGACGCTCCCAACGACAGAGCGTTACGCTTCGGAACATGAGGCCGCGACCTTCGCGACATTGCCCTCGACAGATCCGACGACGGACATACATCAGCGCCATGAAGACACCATCCGCCCTCATCCTTCCCGCCCTCGCCGTCCTTGTCGCCTTGGCAAGTCCTGCGGGCGCCCAGACTGCGATCAAGCTCGAGGGCACATGCGAGAAGCTGATCGTGGCGGGATTGGACGTGACCCAGAACTGCAAGGACACGATGATGAACACCGTGTCCCGCAACCGGACGAGTTTCGACTTCTCCGCCTGGGACGGCCGCTCCCTGAGCTTCAGCGGCAGTGGGGCACAACAGGAGCGGACGGAGGAAACGGACGCTCTGCAGCCGATCAATCTCGTCGTTCCCGGCGAGAAGACCGACGAGGGCGTGGTTCGCGGACCGCTAGCGGCTGTCGGGTCGTGCAGCTTCAGCAACCCGCAGGAAGGCAAGACCGCGATCACCTGCGAGGCGACCTCGGCCAAGGGACGCTATGAGGCCCGTTTCGTCACGGACGCGAAAACGCCCCCCGGCGCGCCGAAACCCTGAGGCGGTGGTGCTGCGAGACGGCCGAAGCGCTTAGAGGCCGGGATGGTGTGAATAGCCCGAGTACCGCTCTGGTCCAGTTGATCCGGGGCGCCCATCTAGGGCTTGGACGAATCTGATCGGCCACCGGCGGCATCCGTTCCGTCGATCCGAGTGCGAGAGTTGAGGATGGCATGCTGAACGACGTTTCCACCGCCGGGGCGAGCCCCGCCGGCGGTCCCGCAAACCTCATCAAGGACGTCACCACCGCGACGTTTCGCGACGAGGTCATCACTGCCTCCCTGCAGCAGCCGGTTCTGGTGGATTTCTGGGCGACATGGTGCGGCCCCTGCAAGCAGCTGACTCCTTTGCTGGAGAAGGCCGTGACCGCCGCCAAGGGCGCCGTCATCCTCGCCAAGGTGAATATCGACGAGAATCCGGCGATCTGGTCTCAGATCAGCCAGCAGCTCGGTCTGCAATCGATCCCGGCCGTCATCGCCATCGACAAGGGACGTCCCGTGGACGGGTTCGTCGGGGCGCTGCCGGAAAGCGAGATCAAGGAATTCATTGCCAGGCTCGCAGGTCCCGCCGGCCCGACGCCGGTGGAGGCGATGATGGCCGAAGCCGAAGCGGCCCTCGGCGAAGGCGACATGGCAGGGGCGTCCGAACTCTATGCCGCCGTCCTCGGGCAGGAGCCGGAGAACCTCGTGGCCCTGGCTGCCCTCGCGAAGATCCAACTCGATTCCGGCGAGGTCGCCAACGCGCGCCAGATTCTCGACATGGCGCCGCCAGAGAAGGCCGGTGACCCGGCTCTGGCGAGCATCCGCGCGGCGGTGGAGCTCGCCGAACAGGCGGCCTCCCTCGGTGATCTCGGCGTGTTCCAGAAGCGCATCGCCGCCGATCCCGCCGATTTCCAGGCCCGGTTCGATTTCGCTCTCGGCCTCAACGGTCTCGGGAAGCGCGACGAGGCGGTGGACGAGCTGATCGAGATCGAGCGGCAGGACAAGACCTGGAACGACGGGGCGGCCCGCAAGCAGCTCCTGACGTTCTTCGAGGCCTGGGGCCTCATGGACAAGGCTTCGATCCGGGGCCGGCGGCGACTGTCGACGCTGGTCTTCGCATGACGCATCAACGCCGGGGCGGAGAGACGCGATGAGCACCCATGCGGGCTACAAGGGACCGGGCGACTGCCCCGGCGTCATCCCGGTCTTCCCCCTGCCCGGCGCGCTGCTCCTGCCCCGTGGACAGATGCCGCTGAACATCTTCGAGCCGCGCTACCTCGCCATGGTGGACGATGCCCTGAGGACCGATCGCGTCATCGGCATGATCCAGCCCGACGTGGAAAGCGGATCGTCGCCAATGACGCCCAAGCTCTTTCGCGTCGGTTGCCTCGGCCGGATCACCCAATTCGCCGAGACCGGCGACGGGCGCTACCTCATCTCGCTTACTGGCATTGCACGGTTCCGCGTCGAAGGCGAACTCGCGACCACCACCCGTTACCGTCGCTGCCAGGTCTCCTACGACGATTTCCTCAGCGACTTCGAACCGCGAGCGGGCGAAGACGCAGTAGACCGCGAAGGCGTCCTCAAGGCACTGAAGGACTTCGTCGAGGTGAACGACCTCAAGGTCGACTGGGCGGGCATAGACGAGGCGCCCAACGAGGCCCTCGTCAACGCGCTCTGCATGATGAGCCCGTTCGGCTCGCGCGAAAAACAGGCGATGCTGGAGGCGACCGACCTCAAGACCCGCGCTGAGGTCTTGATTGCGGTGACCGAGATGGAGTTGGTGCGCGGATCGGGGTCCGAGCCGACCCTGCAGTGAAGCCGCGACCCGAGGACAATGACGATGACCGACGAAATCCCGACCGGCGTGGAAGCCACGCGCGTCGACCCAAAGCTCCTCGAACTCCTGGTCTGCCCACTGACCAAGCAGACGCTGGAATACGATTCCGTCCGCCAAGAACTGGTGAGCCGTTCGGCCAAGCTCGCCTACCCGATCCGTGACGGTATCCCGATCATGCTGCCCGAAGAGGCGCGGCCCCTGAACGATTGAGGCGAACGGTGACGGATCTCGTTCTCCCCACCGTCGCCATCGTCGCCACAGGCGGCACCATCGCGATGAAGACCGACCCGGTGACCCATGCACCGGTGCCGGCTTTGTCCGGAGCCGACCTCGTCGCCGCCGCGCCGGGCCTGGAAAAGCTCGCGCGGATCACCGTGACGGAGTTCTCCAACATTCCGAGCGCGGAGATAGGTCCGGACCTGTGGCCCTCGCTGACACGGACCGTCGAGGGATTGCTCGCCGATCCCGAGATCGCCGGAGTCGTGGTGCTGCACGGGACCGACACCCTCGACACCACCGCCTATTTCCTCGATCTGACGCTGCGCAGCGACAAGCCGGTCGTGGTCATCGGTGCGCAGCGCAACGCCTCTGACCGCGACAGTGACGGCGCCCGCAACCTCCTCAATGCGGTACGCCAGATCCTCACGCCCGCCGCCGCATCCCTTGGCGTGACGGTGACGCTCAACCACGCGATCAATGCGGCGCGTGACGTGAGGAAGACCCACACCCACAACGTGGAAACCTTCCATTCGGGCGACGCTGGCTATCTCGGCTCCATCGACGAGGATCGCGTGGTGATCCGCCGGGCGCCCTTGCGGCGGCAGACCCTGCCGCTACCCGATCGGCTCGCCAGGATCGCCATCGTGGCGATGTATGCCGGTGCCGATGGCAGTCAGGTCCACCATGCCGTGGAGAGCGGCGCGGAAGGGATCGTGGTGGCCGCCCTCGGCATGGGCAACGTCAATGCCGCGCTCCTCGCCGCGATCAGGAGCGCCATCGCCCAGGGTGTCGCCATCGTCATCGCCACAAAACTGGAGAACGGCCGCGCCCTGCCCGTCTACGGCTTCCCCGGCGGCGGGAGCACCCTGAAGGCGGAGGGCGCCGTTTTCGCCGACGACCTGTCGCCGGACAAGGCCCGCGTGCTGGCCCTCCTCACGCTGCCGATCACGCAGGACCGCGACGCGTTGCAGGCCTATTTCGATCGTTGAAACGAGCGTTGATCGGAGGTGCCATCGCTCGACACCGAAGCATTGCCAATATCGAAGCGATACCGGCTCGGCTATAGCTTGCACGCCAATTCATACCGCGCCTGATTTGTACGCCCCCATTCGCCATTTCGCCTTAGCATTCGCCACCATCTGCCTACCATAACGGCGAAGCTTACCTTGGCCGATGCCATAAATTTGCCCTGAGCATCAAAGATCTATACAATCCATCAACTCACAAAACGCATGGTTCCTATCAAGAGCGCCGAAAGGCTGCCCATGGGAATCTGCGAATTGTCTCAACTCAGGGGGAAACATGTCGAAACTCGTGGCTGTGCTGGCGCTCGGAGCCGGACTCTCATCCGCTCATCTTCAACCGGCCGTCAGCCGCGAGGGCGGCAATTTCAATGGCGCATGGTCCGTCGAGCTCGTGACCGAAAGCGGTATCTGCGACAGCCGTTACAGCTACTCGGTCTCCGTCCAGGACGGGCAGGTCCGACTCATCTCCTCGGCGGACCGGGCTACGATGACAGGTCGCGTGGGCACCGATGGAACGGTGGGGCTCAATGTCTCGAATGGCAGCGCAAGCGGCGCGGCCTCCGGCCGGCTCGAGGCCCGTTCGGGCAGCGGCACCTGGAAGGTTTCGCCCCTCTGCTCGGGGCGCTGGACGGCGCGGCGTCAGACCACGCGCACCGCCCAAGCCGAATAGATTTCTTTAAGCGGCGGCGAGCCAGCTCCGCGCCTCGTCGATATGGGCGCGGTCGAAGGTCTTGATCTTGGCAGGTGAGACCTTGCCGAACGTGTCGGCGACCATGCGCAGCCAGGATGCGTCCGTGACCAGGGCGACGTGACTGACGCCCTTCATCATGGCGAGGCCGAAGCGGACATCCTTGAAGAAGGCCGCCGGCTCCATGCCCTTGAACTCGCGCACGTCTTCCAGCAGCTTGAGCTTACCGCCCTTGTCGAGATCGGCCTGCATGGCGGTGATGACGGTGTTCATGTCCTCATCGGTGATCTGGCCGTCGACGACGATTTCGGCCACGTTCGAGTCCGGTGTCTTGGTGTAGGTCAGCACGTGCAGCACTCCTGGTCGGGTCGAACGCACCATGCGAACGTCGGACCAGACTTATAGGAAACTCTGGGGGTCCACGTCGATGGCGACCTTCACGTTGCCGCGAACCTTTGGCCCGCGCCCGAGCCAGTCGCGCAGATAGGCCTGGAGATCGACGGCCCGCTCAGTCTTCACCAGCAGCCGGAACCGGTAGCGTCCTCGGATCAGAGCGAGAGGGGCCTCGGCCGGCCCAAGCACCATGATGCCCTCCGGCGGTTCGGCGGCCCGCGCCAGGGCCTGTCCATGCGCTTCCGCCACCTCGCGCTCGTTTGCCGACACGATGAGGGCGGCGAGCCGCCCGAACGGCGGCAGGCCGGCGGCCTCGCGCGAGGCGATCTCCTCCTCGTAAAATCGGGTAGCGTCGCCCGAAAGCAGAGCCGCGATCACCGGATGATCCGGCTGGTAGGTCTGGACCAGGGCGCGGCCCGGCTTGTCGCCACGCCCGGCACGGCCCGTCACCTGCTGGAGCAGCTGGAAGGTCCGCTCGGCCGCACGCGGATCGCCGGAGGTCAGGCCGATATCGGCGTCGAGCACGCCGACCAGGGTCAGATGCGGGAAGTTGTGGCCCTTGGCGACGAGCTGGGTGCCGATGACGATGTCGCATTCCCCATCCGCCACGCTCTGCAACTCTGCGCGCAGGCGCTCGGCCCCGCCGGGAAAGTCGGAGGAGAGGACGATCACGCGCTTGTCGGGAAACAGCTCGGCCACCTCCTCGGCGATGCGCTCCACCCCCGGACCGCAGGGGGTCAGGTTGTCGAACGTGCCGCATTCGGTGCAGGCGTCGGGCCGGCGCTCGGCATAGCCGCATTGGTGGCAGACCAGCGCCCGGCGGAAGCGATGCTCCACCAGCCAAGTCGAGCAGTTGCGGCACTGGTAGCGGTGGCCGCAGGCCCGGCACAGGGTGAGCGGTGCATAGCCACGGCGGTTGAGGAACAGCAGCGCCTGATCGCCGGCCTCGATGGTGGCGCGCACGGCGTTGACCAGGGGCGGGGCGAGGAAGCGGCCCTTCTCCGGCTTGTCGAGGCGCATGTCGATGGCATGGATGTCCGGCAGCCGCCGCCCGCCGAACCGCTCGGGCAGGACGATATGGGCGTAGCGCCCCTTCTCGGCATTGACCTTGGTCTCGATGGAGGGGGTCGCCGAGGCGAGGACCACCGGGCAGTTCTCGAGACGGCCGCGCACCACCGCCATGTCGCGGGCGTGGTAATGGACCCCGTCCTCCTGCTTGTAGGCAGCCTCGTGCTCCTCATCGACCACGACGAGGCCGAGATCGCTGAACGGCAGGAACAGGGCCGAGCGGGCACCGACCACGACCGCGACCTCGCCCGCCGCCACACCGGCGCGCAGGCGCTCGCGGCGTTTCGAGCCGATGCCGGAATGCCAGGTCGCCGGGCGGACACCGAAGCGCTCGGCGAACCGGTCGAGGAACTGCGCCGTGAGCGCGATCTCCGGCATCAGGATGAGTGCCTGATGCCCGTGCCGGACGGCTTCGGCCACGGCTTCGAAATAGACCTCGGTCTTCCCGGAGCCGGTGACGCCTTCGAGGAGGATTGTGGGCGCCTTCGCATCCTCCGACGCGGGAAAGGCGAGGCCGATGAGTTTACGGGCTGCCTGGTCTTGCGCCTCCGACAGGGGGACGCGCTCGTGGTCCGGGTCAGGCGGGAGCGCCACCGGCTCCGGCGCCAGGGCCACGGCCTCCAGGGCACCGTCATCGATGAGGCCATCGACCACGCTGAGCGAGACGCCCGCCTCCTTGGCGAGCGCGCTCTTGCCGCGCATCGTCCCATCGGCGGTGACCGCCAGGACCTTCATCCGCGCCGGCGTCGGCCGGGCGGGCGTCTTGCCCGAAGCGCGCACGCCGATCCGCGAGGTCTCGCCGCGCGCCGCCTCGTCGGGCAGGCGCAGGGCCATGGCCAGTGCCGAGCCCTTCGGGGCCAGGGTGTAGCGAGCGAGCCAGTCGACGAGTTCGCGCAACGGATCGGAAAGAGGGGGCGCCTCGACCCGGCCCGTCACCTGCCGCAGGTTCGAGCCGCCGGGGCTCTCCGCCACCTGCCAGACCACCCCCACCGTCTCACGCGGCCCGAGCGGAACCTGCACGACATCGCCCGGCGACAGGACCAGCCCGGCGGGCACGGCGTAGCTGTAGGCGTTGTCGAGCGCGAGCGGGATCAGGATATCGGCGACGCTGGGCATGGGCTCTTCTGCACGGGAACCATGTTCTATGTACGTACTCTCTCGCCGGATCGCGAACGCTCGCCGCGCCCCAGACCGATCGCCACCGGAAGGGCCGCGAGACTGACCCCGCTCATGCCCCAGAAGCCCGACGCTCCGTAAGCGGCGAAGAGCGGACCGGACGCAAGCGTGAACAAAGCTGATGACAGGCCGAGGCCGAGGGGACCGTAGAGCGTCAGCGCGGTGGCGGTGAGATCCGGCGGCACGCAGCGTTCGATCTCCTTCAGGCAGGCGAGATGCAGGAGCGCGAAGGTGAGCCCGTGCAAGCACTGGATCGCAACGAGCGCCGGAAGTGCCACGGTCTCGGCACTGATCCCCCATCGCAATGCCCCGGCGACGGCTGCCAGCCCGATCGCCCGGCCCGGATCCAGCCGCCTCAGGATCCACGGCCCGGCAAGGAGGAAGACGAGGATCTCCGCCGCCACCGCCTCCGACCAGAGCAGGCCAGCGATCCCGGCCGGGATGGAATTCCGGCTCCACAGGATCATCGCGAAGGCATCGTGCATGGCATGCGCGCCCATGACCAGGGAGGCCGCCAGCACGACGCGACGGAAGCGCCGGTTCGCCAGCACCTCCGAGACGCCCCGCCGCGGCCTTGGTCTGGCCGCCACCTCCGGCGGTCTGCCCGTCCCAAGTCCATTCGCAGCGAGACCGGCGGCGACAAAGAGACCGCCCCCGATCAGGATCGCGGCCTCAATCCCGAGCCCAGGCACCAGCCAGCCGACCACGCTCGTCGCGAGGATGAAGGCGGCCGAGCCAACGCCCCTCACCCAGCCGTAGACGAAGCGCCGACCGTTTTGCGAGGCGGCCAGGGCGAGGGCGTCGCTGAACGGCGCCAGGGGGGCGGTGAGGACGGCATAGGCAAGGCCGACGGCGAGCAGGTTCGCGAATCCCGTCACCGCGAGGTGCCCGAAAGCGGCAAGTCCCGCGAGCGCGGCCGCACCGGCCAGGACCGGGCGGACGATGCCCCACCGGTCGGCGATCCACCCGGCGAGCGGTCCCGCCACCATCCGCACCAGGATCGCGAGGGCGATGAGCCAGGCGATCTCGTGCGCCGGCAGCCCACGCCGCTCGAGGAATAGCGGCAGGAATGGCGAGAGCGCTCCGTATCCAGCATAGAGCGCAACGAAGAGGGCGAGATGGCGGGCCAGCGGCCGACGGTCGTCGGTACGGTCGCTCACGCGAGTGTGGCCGGCATCGTGCGTTTCCTCGCTTGCGTCATGGCGACCGCCGGCACTACCTCGACCGCCGCCCCGGAGAGTGTCGGGCGCAGTGCTGCGGGGAGCAACCCGATGACGGCTTCGCCAGTCGACCTCAAAGGCAGGAGCGCGGACGCGAGGAAGACGGACGGTGCCGAGGGCATCGTACTGCTTCACGGCATCGCGCGGCGCTCGGCCTCCCTCGGGAGGATGGAGCGCGCCTTTCGCGCCGAGGGATACCGCACTCTCAATCTCGATTACCCCGGGCGAAAGGCCACGATCCAGACGATCGTCGAGGGTGCGGCACCCCAGGTGACGGCGTTCGCGTCCGGCCTCCGCCGCCTTCATTTCGTCACCCATTCCATGGGCGGGCTCGTGGCGCGGGGGATCATCACCCGGTATCGCCCGGCCAATCTCGGCCGCGTGGTGATGCTGGGACCGCCGAACGGCGGCAGCGAAGTGGCTGACTTTCTGCATCGGATGAGGCCATACCGGCTGTTCTTCGGACCGGCGGGCGCACAACTCACCACCCACCGCTCGGAGGCCCTCACCACGCTCCTCGGCGAAGTCGATTTTCCCCTTGGGGTCATCGCGGCGGACCGCTCGGTCTGGCTGATCGAATCCTTCCTGATCCTGCCCCGCCCCAATGACGGGCGCGTGAGCGTGGCGCGGACGCGGGTCTCCGGCATGAGCGATCACCTCACCCTCCACACCACCCACGACCTGATGATCCTGAACCGCGCCGCGATCACCGCTTCGCTACGCTTCATCCGGCACGGGCGGTTCCGAGACGCTCCCGGCATCGAGGAGGCGACGCAAACCGCCGCCGTTGCCGCTTCGGCATCGCCCCCCTATCTGTGACGGCGCATCGGCACGCCTCTCGCTTCGACCGGCGCGTCCATCGGGAGACCTCATGCGGTTGCCAAGCTCCACCCTCGCCATCGCCTTCGGCGCCATCGCCGCCTCTACGGCCATCGCCGAGGCGGCGCCGATGCGATTGGCCGGCCACCGCGCGGTCTACGATCTGTCTCTGGCCGAAAGCCGGGGGGCACGGGCGGTCGAGAGCGCACGGGGACGCATCGTCCTCGATTTCAGCGGAGATGCCTGCAAGGGCTACACGATGCAGACCCGGCAGGTGACGGAACTCGATAGCGGCGAGACCGGCAAGCGCCTCTCCGATCTGCGCAACACCACCTTCGAGGGCGGCGACGGGCACAGTTTCCGCTTCAAGACCAACACGGTGCTCAACGGCAGCGCATCGACCTCGGTGGATGGCACGGCAGAGAGCGGCGCGGACGCCCTGAAGGTGAAGCTGAAGGAGCCCAAGCGCGACCAGTACACCGAGAACGGCTCCGTGCTGTTCCCGACTCTCCACATGCGCCGCATGATCGAGGCGGCACAGGCCGGCGAGACGACGATGTCGGCCAGGGTGTTCGACGGGTCGGACGACGGCCGCAAGATCTTCGACACGCTCGCGGTGATCGGCAAACCGATCACCGCCGAAGAGCCTGCTAAGGATGGCGGTGCCGACAGGGACAAGCCCTTGCGGGACGGGGAAATGGCGGCGATGCGGCGCTGGCCGGTGACCCTGAGCTACTTCACCCCCGGACAGGGTGAGCGCACCCCGGTCTACACCCTCACCTTCCTCCTCTACGAGAACGGCGTCAGCGGCGGGCTCAGCCTCAATTACGGCGACTTCACCATCGCCGGCGACCTCAGCCGTCTCGACCTCCACAAGGCCGACGCAAAAACTGAGGCCGAGTGCAAGCCGTGAGACCCGGCGCCTTTCAAAGCCCGTGAAGGGCGGTCGCCGGGGGCGGCTCGCAGGGCCCGGAGGACACCCTTACGTTGCCGAGCTTCGTCCTCACCCGAACTCGGCATCCGGATCGGCCGGCCCGAGACGGCGCCACGCCGCGGCGATTTGTTCGGGCTTCACGTCGAGGGCCGTGGCGCAGGCGATCAGAACCGCCTCGTCGCCCATGAGATGGTCGAGGACCGCAGAGAGGAAGGCCGGATCGGTGGCGCTTTCCCGTAACGTGTCGGGTGTCAGACCGGAGGAGGCCATGAAGGGCAGCAGCCTGTCGCCGTCCTCCGCGAGCCATCCGAGCACCGAGATGGCGAGGTGCTCGGCGGATTCTTCGGGACGGTCGGATTTGCGTTTCGTCAACATGTATCCCTTAGGTTCTCATCGAGCGGGACGTCGGTCCTTCCAGAATGCGCCGCCAGCCTGCCGGGAACAATGAGCCATGCCGAAGACCGTGCTCATCGTCGAGGACAACGAACTCAACATGAAGCTCTTCAACGATTTGTTGGAGGGGCACGGCTATGCGACGCTCAAGACGGCCAACGGGATCGAGGCGATCGAACTCGCCCGCGCCCACAGGCCCGACTTGATCCTGATGGACATCCAGCTTCCCGAGGTCTCCGGCCTCGAAGTCACCAAATGGCTGAAGGAAGACGACGACCTCAAGCATATCCCCGTCATCGCCATCACGGCCTTCGCCATGAAGGGCGACGAGGAGCGCATCCGTGAAGGCGGCTGCGAGGCCTATCTCTCGAAACCGATCTCCGTGGCGAAGTTTCTCGCCACCGTCCGCCTCTACCTCGGCGACGGAGCCCGTTGATGAGGGCCACCGTCCACAGGGTCGCCCCGTCGAACCCGTTAGAATCCGCGAGGAACGATGTCGGCCCGCATCTTGATCGTCGATGATCTCTTTCCGAACGTGAAGCTGCTCGAGACGAAGCTGTCCCTCGAGTATTTCGACGTTCTGGCGGCCATGAACGGGCCGGATGCCATCTCGATCTGCGAGAAGGGCCTGTGCGACCTCGTTCTGCTCGACGTGATGATGCCCGGCATGGACGGTTTCGAGGTGTGCCGGCGCCTCAAGCGCAACCCGACCACCGCCCATCTCCCCGTCGTGATGGTGACGGCCCTCGATCAGCCGTCGGACCGGCTGCGCGGCCTCGACGCGGGGGCCGACGACTTCCTGACGAAACCGATCGACGACACCGCCCTGTTCGCGCGGGTGCGGAACCTCGTCCGGCTGAAGGCGGTCACCGATGAGCTTCGCGACAGGGCGCTGGCCTCGCGGGAGTTCGGCATCGGCGATCCCTTGGCCCTCGCCGCCGCCGGGGACGGCCAGAACGCGTCGATCCTGCTGGTCGAGGACCGGAAGAACTCGGCGGAAAGGCTTTCGGCGGCCTTGAACCAGCACCATCGGGTCACGGTCGTGGCGGACCCGCACGACGCGATGGTCCTCGCCACCGAGGGGGATTTCGAACTGACTCTCGTCAGCCTCGACCTCCAGGGGTTCGACGGCCTGCGCCTCTGCAGCCAGGTCCTGTCCCTCGACCGTACCCGCACCATGCCGGTGATGATGATCGCGGAGGAGAACGACAAAGCACGGGTGATCCGCGGCCTCGAATTCGGCGTGCACGACTATCTCATGCGCCCGGTGGACCGGAACGAACTCGTGGCCCGCGTGCGCACCCAAGTGCGGCGCAGCCGTTTCTCGGACACCCTGCGCGGCGCCGTCCAGGCCTCGATGGAGATGGCCGTCACCGACGGGCTCACAGGGCTCCACAATAGACGCTACCTCGACAGCCATCTCGCGGTGCTGTTCGACGACGCCGCCTTGCGCCACCGTGCCGTATCGATGCTGATGCTCGATATCGATCGGTTCAAGTCCATCAACGACACCTACGGTCACGAGGCGGGCGACGAGGTGCTCCGCGCCTTCGCCGACCGTATCCGCCTTCATACCCGCGTCGTCGACATCGTCGCCCGCTATGGCGGCGAAGAGGTCGTCATCATCCTGCCCGACGCGGAACCGGAGGCCGCCCATGTCATCGCCGAGCGTATCCGCGAGCGCATCGAAGCCGTCCCGTTCCTGATCGACCAGGAGACGCGGGAGATCCACGTCACCGTCTCCATCGGGGTGGCGTGCCGCCATGTCGACGACAAGGGCCCGGCGGATATGCTTAAACGTGCCGATCTCGCCCTCTACCGCGCCAAATCCTCCGGCCGCAACCGGGTGGAAGCCGAAGCGGCCTGAGATCGATCCGAGCGGTCGCAGCGGTAGGGTTCCATCCCGGCCTCGCGTGTCCAGGCGACGGCGGCGCCGAGGGCCGCGATCCACCAGCCCTGCCAGGCGCCGTGCTCCACGAAGGCCACCGCCGTGCAGGAGCCCACGAGGCCGAGCGCCACCACGCCTTCGCCGCGGGGCATGCGGGCGATGAGCGCCAGCATCATCATCAGGATCGCGCTGGCAAGGCCGGCGCCGACGATGCCGAGCTCGGCCCAGATCTGCAGGAAGATGTTGTGCGGGTGGCCCACCGCGAGCATCGGCCGCAGTCCCGGCTCGATCCGTGCGGCGACAGGCGTCTCGATGAACCGCGCGGAGGTCCCGAAACCCGCACCCCTCCAGGGATCGAGGGCCACGGCCGCGCCGAAGCTGCGGGCGATGGCCACCCGTGCCCGCGAACTGCTCTGCACGAGCCGTTCGTGGACCGCATCGGGCATCACTTTCTGGAGGATATCCCCCTCCACCGGTGCAAGGACGAGGGCGAGGCCCAGCATGGCCCCCACAATGGCGAGCCCGACCCGCCGCGGGGTCAGGACGGCGATGAGGGCCGTGACGGCGCCGGCTGCGAGCCCCAGGGCGGCGGCGCCGCTGATCGATCGCAGGATCGCGCCGGTACCGATCACGAGCACGAGGAGTGCCGCGATTCCCTGCCCGCGCCGGTGGAGGAGATAGGCCAGGGGACCCATCACGGGCAGGATCGTCAGGGCGGGACGGTTGAAGACGAACAGCGCCACCCGCGAGCCCATCGCCCGATGGAGAGGAAGGTGGGCGGCCAGGGCCACGACGATGTACAGGCCGGCGAGCGCGATGGACCAGGCGGCGAGCCGGGGCGTGAAGGCCGGCATGTTCCCGGGCGCGAGGCGGGCGAGGAGATAGGCCCCCGCGATTGTCGGCAGGAATTCCTGGATGTTGCGCCAGGACAGATCCTGCGCCGGACTCCAGGCGATGCTGGCCAGCGACCAGACGACGAAGCCGAGGGCGGCAAGACCGATCGGCGTGGCGAGGGGCCTCGCCACGAACCGCGTCGTAGCGCGCGCATCCTCGATCAGCCCCGCGACGAGGAAGAACAACGCGGCGAGGCCGACGACGGTCGGGCTCGACCGGTTGGCGAGCGCCATCGCCACCGGAAGGATGGCGAGCGTGACGGCACCGGCGGTGCGCAGAAGCGCGACCGTCTCCGATCGAGGTGGGAGAGCGAACATCGGAGACGGGCGGACCGGGCGATTACTGGAGTTCGTGGCCGCGCTTACCCATCTCGGCACGCACGCGGACCATCATGTATTCGGACACGCCCTGGGTCCAGTTCTGCATGGCCTGGACGATCTCGTCGAGCACCTGCGGCTGGGTCTCGACGTAGCGCTTGCCCGCTGCCGAATGGAAGAAGGCGACGATCTCGGTGAGCTCGGCCTCGGACAGGCGGCTCGCGTAGATCTTGGCGGCCGTCTCGATCATCATCTGCTTCTGCAGTTCCATCTCCGGCGCCAGAGAGGTGAGAACCTCATCGAGGTCCTTGGTCAAGTCCGGACGGGTGATGGCCGCCTGCTTGATCTGCTGGCCGAAGGCCGGAAGAATCGAATCGAACGATCGGGCGATACCGGAGCTGAGGGTGACCTCACGCGCCAGCGCCAGATGGTTCGGCGTGTAGGTCGGCTGCTGGGCGGCGGGCGTCGACGGCGCGGCGGGCTTGGCGCCGGGCTTGGCCGGCGCGGTAGGCTTCTGCGCCTGGGCGTGCACGATCGTCGGAACCGAGGCGGCGAGCAGTGCGGCGAGAATGGAGCCGGTCAGGACGGAAGAGAGGCGGCGGGACATGGCGAACGCTCCGGAAAGGCGTGTCGATCAGGATATCGAAGGAAGGTGGAGGCGCGTCAGACCGCGCCGAGACAGGTGACGTGCGCCTGCCCGTCACGGGCCTCCGCCAGGACAGCGCCGGTGGCGAGGCCGAGGAACAGACCGTGCTCGACCACGCCGGGCACCGCCCAGAGCGCGGCGGACAGGCGTTCGGGATCGGCGATGGCCTTCAGATGGGCGTCGAGGATGAGATGGCCGCCATCGGTCACGAAGGGCGTGCCGCCGGGGCCGGCACGCAGGACGAGGTCGCCCGTGCAACCGGCGCTCTCGATGGCCTGGGCCACGGCGATGCGGGTGGCGCCGAGCCCGAACGGATTGACCTCCACCGGCAGCGGAAACGCGCCGAGGGTCGTCACCGATTTCGCCGCGTCGGCGATCACCACCATGCGGCGGCTGGCGAAAGCCACGATCTTCTCGCGCAGGAGCGCACCGCCGCCGCCTTTCACCAAGCGCATCCGTGCATCGATCTCGTCGGCACCGTCGATGGTGAGGTCGAGTTCGGGCAGGTCTTCGAGCGTGGCCAGGGGGATGCCGACGCGCTCGGCGGCGATGCGCGTCGCCTCCGAAGTCGGGACGCCCGTGACCTTGAGCCCGTCACGCACCCGCGCGCCGAGCAACTCCACGAACACGTTGGCGGTGCTGCCCGTTCCGATGCCGAGCCGCATTCCGTCCTCGACGAGATCAAGGGCGCGGGCGGCGGCGGCGCGACGCAGATCGGGACCGCTCACGAGGAAGCCCCGTTCGTCGGGAGGGAGGGGGCGAGATGCATGGG